>JBFZER010000001.1:0-11847 GCA_041306765.1 Spirochaetota bacterium
CGTTTCGATACATCCCGAGCTGGCCGCCGAGCGGATCAAGGCCGCCGCCGCCACGGCCCTGGCCGCAGACCGGGAGACCCTGGTCTTCCCCCTGCCGGACCGGTTCGAGGTCTCGGTGGTCTACAAGCAGCACCACCGGGCCTACCGGGCCTCCTACTTCCCCGGAGCCCGGCTGGCCTCCCCCTCGGAGGTGACCTTTTCAAGCCGCCGGTGGGAGGAAGTGCTGACCTTCTTCCTGTTCGTGCTGTAGGAGCGGACCATGGCCCGCCTTTCCTTCGACGGCTGCGACGCGGTGGAGTTGGCGAGGGAGTTCGGAACCCCCCTGTACGTCCTCTCGGAGGACCGGATCCGCGCCCGGATCCGGGAGCTCCGCGAGTCCTTCCTGGACCGCTGGCCCGGGGCCTCCGCGGCCTACGCCTCCAAGGCCCTCCAGACCCTGGATATCTGCCGCATCATGGCCTCCGAGGGGCTGGACCTGGACGTGGTATCCGGCGGGGAGCTCTACGCGGCCCTCAAGGCGGGCTTCCCCCCCCGGAGGATCCACTTCCACGGCAATTCCAAGACCCCCGACGAGATCCGCATGGCCGTGAAGTCCGGCGCGGGCCGGGTGATCGTGGACAGCCGGACCGAGCTGGATATCCTGGACCGGGAGGCCCGGGAGCGAGGTGTCCGGGTTCCGATCCTCTTCCGGGTGACCCCCGGGGTGGACAGCCACACCCATCAGTACATGTCCACGGGAGACCTCGACTCGAAGTTCGGGATTCCCCTGGATCCCTCGGTGCGGGACGAGTATTTCGGGGCGGCCCTCCGGATGGACGGAGTCGAACTCCGGGGCTTCCACTTCCATGTGGGCTCCCAGATCTTTTCCAACGAATCCCACCGGAAGGCCCTGCGAATCGTCACGGGACTGGCGGCGGAGGTCCGGGACCGCTACGGTTTCGAGGCCCGGGAGCTCATCCTGGGCGGGGGCTTCGCAGCGCGATATACGGCGAAGGACGAGCCCCGGCCCCTGTCCTACTACACCGACGCCCTCATGGCGGACCTCCGGGACCGCTGCAAGGAGCTGGGCCTTCCGATTCCGAAGGTCGGCATCGAGCCGGGACGCTGGATCGTGGGGGAGGCGGGAATCACCCTCTATACCGTGGGCACGGTCAAGGAGATACCCGGGGTGCGGACCTACATGGGAGTGGACGGGGGCATGTCGGACAACATCCGGCCCGCCCTGTACGGCGCCGAGTACGAGGCGACGATCGCGGACCGGCACGACGAGCCCCGGGACCGGACGGTCTCGGTGGCGGGCAAGTGCTGCGAGTCCGGGGACATCCTCATCCGGGACATCCCCCTCCAGGACCCCCGGCCCGGGGACGTCCTGGCGGTCTTCACCACGGGGGCCTACACCCATGCGATGGCCAGCAACTACAACCGCCTACCCCGGCCGGCCATGGTACTGGTACGGGACGGGAAGGCCCGTCTCTCGGTCCGCCGGGAGACCTACGAGGACCTGGTGGCCCGGGAACTCCTCTCGTGAGGCCCGAAGCCCTCGCCCTCCACCGGGCATCCCTCGTGGTGGACGGGCACTGTGACTCGGTCCTGGATCTTCTGGGCTTCGGGTTCGACGGGAAGGCCGCAGAGCCCCGGGACCTCGCGGAGAGGGGCACCCGGGGGCACGCGGACATACCCCGGCTCCTGGAAGGCGGGGTGACGGCCCAGTTTTTCGCCCTCTTCACGGATGACAACTACGTGGCGGACGCGAGGGCGCATACCTGGCGCATGCTGGAGGCGATGGAAGGACTTTTCGACAGGACGGACCGGGTCCGGCTTGCCTTGCGCGCCCGGGACGTCGAGGACGCCAAAGCGGCGGGACGGTTGGCCGCCTTCCTGACCATCGAGGGCGGAGAGGCGATCGGCGAGAGTCTTTCCGAGCTCCGGGCCTTCCACGCCCGGGGGGTGCGCCTGATGGGCCTGACCTGGAACCGCCGCAACGCCCTGGGCCGGGGTGCCGCGGCGGAGGGCGCGGGTGGACTCACGGACTTCGGGCGGGCGGTGGTGGAGGAGATGGAGGGGCTCGGGATGATCGTGGACGCCTCCCACCTCTCGGACCCGGCTCTGGACGATCTGCTCGCGGTGGCGGAGCGTCCGGTAGTGGCATCCCACTCCAACTCCCGGGCGGTGCGGGAGCACCGCCGCAACCTCACGGACGCCCAGGCCGAGGGCATCGCCGCCACGGGAGGCCTCGTGGGGGTCACCTTCGCGGGAAGCTTCGTGGATGAGGAGCCCGGTCGGGTCGGCCTTGCACGCCTTCTGGACCACCTGGACAGGCTTGTTTCCGTGGCCGGGGCGGACCACGTGGGCCTGGGCACGGACTTCGACGGTTTCCTGGACAAGGGCGGGGTCGTGATGCCCGACTGCACGGGCCTGCCCCTCCTCACCGAAGCCCTGCTCGACCGGGGATATCCGGCGGAAGCGGTGCGCGCCATCCTGGGGGGCAGCTGGATGCGGGTCATCCGGGAGGTGTTAGGCTAGGGTCTTCCGGTGGTAGACCGCGGAATCCCGGATCTCCCGGTACACCGCCTCCGAGCGGTCCAGGGCTTCCTCGAGGGTGCGTGCGGGCCGGCCCAGCAGTTCCTCCAGGTCCGGGAAGAGGAATCCCGCGATTTCCTTGGCCTCGTTCCCCAGGAGTTCCCGGTCCGCCCGGTCCATGCGGGCCAGGGCGGCCCGGGGATCCCCTCCCTTCCGCACCCGGTCCCGGGTACGGGCTGCCAGGACCAGGGCGGTCCCCGCCTTCGCCTCCATGCTCGCCAGGAGGCCCAGGATTTCTCCGCGCAACCCCGTCCCGGCCCCGGGCGGACGGGTTTCGTCCGGGCTTCCCCGCCGGATTTCCTCCATCCCCTCGTCTATGCGGTCCCGCACCCGGGGGAGGGACCGAAGGGTCTCCGGAAGTTCCAGGGGCATGCCGGCGATGGCCAGGCCCCCCGGAGAGAGGTTCCGGGTGGGGCACTCGGGGTGCCGGAGCATGCGGCTCTCGAACCACCAGGAGTAGAGGGCCAGCCGTTCGTCGGTGCGGACGGTCCCGCCGTCGTTGGCCCCGGCGTCCCGGGGCCGGGCCCCCGCGTAGGCTTCGTAGAGCCTGGTGGCGGGCGGCCGGAGCCTGCGGCCCTCGGCCAGGGCTTTCTGCTCGAAGCGGCTGGCCCGGGCATGGGTGCGGAAGCCCGGGAAGCCCAGGTCCAGGCCCGCCATGTACACGGGCCGGCAGCCCAGGACCCGGGCGAAGTCCCAGGCCGTGGTGGCCACGGAACCGCCCGCCCCCAGCCGGCCCTTGGGTCCGCCGGACCGGGTTTCCGCGAAGGTTCCGAGGGGGTAGAGGGAGGAGCAGAGCCGGACCGCGGCGAAGGGCAGGCGGAAGACCGAGGGCCAGGCGGCCCCTTCGGTGACCAGCACGGCGCCGGGGGCTTCGCAGCGGTCCAGGTGCCGGGCGTTCCAGTACTGGGGATCCACGACCACGACGAAGTCAGGCTGGATCCCCGCCCGCAGGAGGCTGCGGAGAGCCGTATCCACGCAGACCAGGACCGCCCGTTCCCGGAGTTCCGGAAGCAGGGGCAGAACCTCGTCTAGGCTGGGTCCCGCGGCCGCCACCAGGGCCGGCAAGCCCGCGAACCGGCCTTCCAGGGCGGAAACTCCGGGACGCCGGGGGATCTCGTCCAGGTTCCGGGCCAGGTTGCGCACCCAGAGTCGGCCGAAGCGCTTCAGGGTGTTGGCGTTTATCGCCTCCTTGGCCTCCCACCGGGCAAGCACGGCCTTCGCCCGGGCATACCACTGGGGAAAGAGTTCCGCTTCGGCCTTGTTCTCCAGGACTCTCACCTTCCGGGTTCCCAGGCGCTCGAAGGCCCACAGGAGGCCCTCCGGGGCTCCGCCCGCGAGCACCGAGACGCGGTCGTCGGAAAGCGTTCGGCTCAGGTCCCGGACATCCATGCAGGCGGCCAGCAGGGCGGGATCCGCGGCGGCCGCCACCACCCGGGCATCGGGCAGCTCCGCCAGCACGGCCTGGACCGCGTAGCCCAGGCCGGGTCCCAGGACCACCACGGTGTCCGCCCCGGAGGGGGCGATCGAGGCGGCGGCCCTGCGGGCCTCGCCCTCGGGATCGTACCGGGAGTGAAGATACCGTCCCCCCGCCCGGGCCGTGGGCGGTCCCGCCGACGCGGGAACCGCCTCGAGGGCGGCCGGCGCGGCCTTTCCCAGCAGGTCTTCCAGCTCGGGAAACCTGCGCCCCAGGGCCCGGAGGTTTCCCCCCCGGAACCCGGAACAGCGGAGGCCGGGAACCCCTTCCCCCGGACCCGTCATTCGAGCACCAGCCGGATCTTCGTGCCGGGGCTTACGGGAGTTCCCGGGAGCGGCTCCTGGGAGACCACGTAGCCTTCGCCCTCCAGGATTACCTCCAGGTCCTCCCGGGCCAGCAGGGGCAGGAGGAGCCGCTTGGGGGTGCCCCTGAGGTCGGGCATCGTCTCGCCCACCTGCACCAGGCCCGGGGCGGGCAGGACCACGCGTCCTGAGTGGGTCAGGGTGGGCGTGGAGCCCCGGGCCAGGCCGTACAGGGTGATCAGTCCCTCCGCGGCCTCCCGGATCACCGGCGCGGCGATCCGGCCGCCTAAGGTCGACTCTCCCCGGGGCTTGACGATGGCCAGGTACAGGACGATCTCCGGGGAGTCCGCGGGGAAGATCCCCACGCAGCTGGCGATGAAGTCCCGGTCCGAGTACCGGCCCGTCCCGGGATCGATCATCTGGGCCGTCCCCGTCTTGACCGCCAGGCGCACGTCGGAGATCGCGGCCCTGCGGCCCGTTCCGGCTTCCCCGGCCGCGGCCTCCATGGCCGCCAGGATCTTTCCCGCGTTCTCCGGCGAGAGGACGCGGCGAACGGGCTGGATCGGCTCCTCGGAGACCGTGGTTCCGTCCGGGGCCAGGACGCGGCTGACCAGGCGCGGCTTCAGAAGGACCCCCCCGTTGGCGATGGCTCCCGCGGCGGCGGTCATCTGGGCCGCGGTGACCAGGAGCTCCTGGCCCATGGCTATGGTCGGCTTGGACCGGAGGGACCAGGTCTTCGGCTCCCGGAGGGAACCCGGGCTTTCCCCGGGCAGGGGCAGGCCTGTCCGCATCCCGAACCCGAATTCCCGGAGGATGTCGTAGAAGTCCAGGGTGGAGACCGTGTCCGAAGCCTGTCCCGCCCCGTCGTTGCAGGAGAACTCCAGGATCTCCTTCAACGTCACCCGTCCGTGGATCCCCAGGCACCGGATGCGGATCGTCTCGTCCGGGGAAACCACTTTCTCGTAGGCTCCGTCGCACACAAAGGCGGACCTTTCGTCGATGCCCCCCAGCTCCATGAGTCCCGCCATGCTGAAGACCTTGAACGCCGACCCGGGCTCGAAGGCGTAGAGGGCCGGGCGGTCGGACCAGGCGGTCTCCGGATAGGCCAGGAAGTCGTTGGGGTCGAAGTCCGGCTGGGAAACGTATCCCAGGATCTCTCCCGTGGATGCGCGCTGGGCCAGGAGCATGACGGCTTCCGCGCCGTTGTCCTTCAGGGCCCGCCGGGCGATGCGCTCCAGGATGAACTGGGCGTCCGCGTCCAGGGTCAGGATCACCTGGTTCCCGTAGACGATCCCGCCGTCCCCCGCGGGGCCCGTCGGGGGGGAAAGCTCCTTTTCGTACCGCGCCTCGATGCCCGAAAGGCCGTAGTGGTCGTTCCCCACGAAGCCCACGACGTGGCTGGCCAGGTTCCGCTCCGGGTAGAGCCTTCCGTGGACCTTTTCCACCACGAAACCCGGCATGCCCCGGCGCCGCTTCAGCTCCTGCACCTCCTGGGCCCGGGACGCGGGGATTCGCTTGACGGCGTACAGGAAGTCCGAGCGGCTGGCTTCCACGGCCTTTCGGACGGATCCGGCCTCGAGCTCCAGGAGCCGCTCCAGCTCGGCGGCGTCCTCGGCCCATCCGTCCTTCTCCAGCTCCGGGCGCCAGATCGCGATGTTGTAGAGGTTGGTGTCCACCGCCAGGGGGCGTCCGTTCCGATCGAGAATGGATCCCCGCACCACCTCGGGGGGCTTTCCGGAGGAGGGGGAGGGGCCCACCGACGCCAGCGTGGCGTAGCGGACCACGACGACCACGGCGAAGGCGGCGAGGAGGGCGATGGCTGTCCAGTACCTCAGGTGCCTTCGTTCCATAGGATTTCCGTCGATCGAGCCTTTCGTCCCCCGTGTTCCGGGCTTCAGCGCCGGAGGCGGATCACTTTGCCTGCGATGTCGTCCATGCCCACCGGCCCGTAGTCCCGGGAGTCCCGGGATTCGGGCGGATTGTCCCCCAGGAGATACACCGGGCCGTCCGGGAATCCCCCGGATGCCGGTCCGCGCGGCGCGGATGCGGCCGAAACCCGCTTCACGACCCGCTTTCCCGTCCCCGGGGGAAAGGCCAGGACCGTGTCGCCCGGGGACGGGGCGCCCCAGCGCAGCCAGTAGGAGCCCCCGGGACCGGGACTCCGGAGCCCGTAGGCGCACCGGAGCACCAGGACCAGGGATCCGCGGGAGACGTAGGGCTCCATGGAGCGGCCCTCCACGACCGCCAGGTCCGCCGCGAAGACCTTCACCGCCAGGGCCAGGACCGTCGCCGCCAGGAGCGCCCCCCCTCCGGAAGGGAGGCGCGGCTGCCTCGCGCCGGAGCGGCCCTCGATTCCGGGGACCGTCGGAGGATCGGGTTCGGGGCTTCGGGTCGTCACTGCGCGACCTACTATAATCCCCCGTGCCCCTTTTGTCGATAAAAGGAACGCCATGGATATGGACAGCGTCATCGGCCGGCAGCGCGTCAGCCCCCGCAGGAAACCCGTTCCCCTCATCCCCCCGGTCGCTCCCGCCCGGACCCGGACCGCTTCCCGGGGACTGTCCGCCCTGATTCCCAAGCGCCCCCTCCGGATCCCTGTCTTCTCCAAGCCCTCCCGGGCCGAAGCGCCCGTCTCCCCCGCCGGCAAGGCGGGGCCCAGGGTCCCCTACCGGACCGCGGCTCTCGCGGCGGCCGTCCTGTTCGCGGCCCTGCTGGCCTTCGGGTTCCTCGGGGGAGCCGGGACCTGGTATCGGCCTCCCGCGCGGATGGCCCTTCACGAGGACGTCTCAGCCCAGGAAGTACTCTCCCGGTTCGTCTCGCCGGAACTCGGGGACCCCTCGGACCGCGGAAGCGGCATCGACATGCCTCCGCTGCCCGTAACCCTGGCGGTCTCTACCTACGTGGTCCGGCCGGGGGACGCCCTTTCCTCCATCGCGAGCAGGCATCGGATCTCCCTGGATACCCTCATAAGCATGAACGGGATCACCGACGCCCGCAGGATCATCGCGGGCACCCGGCTCCGGGTTCCCAACATCTCGGGGATCGTCCACGTCGTAGCCCGGGGGGAATCCGTCGGCTCCCTGGCCTCCCGCTACGGGGTCGGATCCACGGAAATCCTGGACGCCAACGACCTGGGATCCGCGGTCATCCGGACCGGCCAGTCCCTCTTCATCCCGGGGGCCCGGATGTCCGCGACGGAACTCAAGAAAGCCCTGGGCGAGCTCGTTGCCTGGCCTGTGCGCGGATACATCAGCTCGCCCTTCGGGTACCGGCCGAATCCCTTCACGGGAATACGGCAATTCCACAACGCCATCGACATCGTCGCCCCCGAGGGAAGCCCCGTGAAGGCCGCCATGGACGGACGTGTCGCGGATGTGGGATACAACGCGATCTACGGCAACTACGTCATCCTGACGCATCCGGACGGGTACCAGACCCTCTATGCGCACCTGAGCAAGGTATCCGTGAAGCGCGGAACGACGGTACGCCAGGGGGCCGTCCTGGGGGCCGTGGGCACGACGGGATACAGCACCGGCCCGCACCTGCACTTCTCGGTCTTCAAGCGCGGAAGCGCCGTGGATCCTGTGAAACTTCTGAAATAGCCGCGGCGCTTCATTGACGGCCGGAGGGCAGTCCGGGTAGTATGCTTCAGGATCTTGGGAGGATTCATGCGGAAACTGGTCATCGTTGTACTGGCGATCCTTGCGGTCTTCACGTTCATCCGGGAATACCCTGCAGGAAGCCAGTCCTCCCGCACCGTCCAGGGTTCGGCGGCCCATTCCTCCGCTCCCAACTGACGCGTTTTCCTCCCGGTTAGTGTACTTTTTTATACCCCCGTGAATGCCCAAAGTCTGAAAAAACATACCATTTCCCTGGATTTTTCCGCACCTTCGTGATATACGACTGATAACTTCATACTATTTAAAGAAATAGCAGTTAATTCTTTATTGACGTAAACTTGGCATGAAAGATGCATCTAAACAGGTACGATGAGTACCACGATGAATAAGACCCAGGACACGAACCCGGAAGACAGCCTGAGGTCCTACTACGCCAAGATCAAGAGCATCTCCCTCCTCACGGCGGAGGAGGAGCGCGAGCTTGCCCGCCGGATCCGCACGGGCGACGGGCAGGCCCGGGGCCGCCTGATCGAGGCGAACCTCCGCCTGGTCGTCAAGATCGCCCGGACCTTCGCCGCCTACGACGTTCCCCTGATCGACCTGATCCAGGAGGGGAACATGGGCCTCATCAAGGCCGCCGAGAAGTTCGACGACCGCAAGAACGTCCGCTTTTCCACCTACGCCTCCTGGTGGATCAAGCAGGCCATCACCCGGTCCCTGGTGAACAGCCGCCGGGCCATCCGTCTTCCCCACCGCAAGGAAGAGCTCCTCAAGCGGATCCAGCGGACCTACAACGCCCTCACCCAGACCCTGCAGACCCAGCCCACCAGCGCGGACATAGCCCGGGACCTCCGCGTCTCCGAGGAATCCGTCACCTCCGTCCTGGAGATGTCCGGTACCCTGGTGTCCCTGGACGCCGAAGACGGCGAGGATTCCGGCTCGGTGATCGACATCGTGGAGGACAGCACCTACGAGCCTTCCCGCCAGTTCGACGAGGTCTGCGCCCGGGAGAAGGTCGTTCGGATGCTGGAGCTCCTCATGGAAAAGGAGCGCCGGATCCTCCTGTACCGCTTCGAGTTCTTCGGGGGAGAGCGCTATACCCTGAAGCAGATCGGCAACGAGCTGGGCATCTCCCCCGAGACGGTGCGCCAGATCGAGAAGCGGGCCCTGTCCAAGCTCCGGGAGCAGGCTGCCTTCGCGGAGTACGCCGCGATCTGATCTTTCGTCCAAAACGTCCATTTGCAAGGGCGGAACTTTTCCGTTACAATTTCAGCTTGATCCCTCCGCGGCCGATCATTAGGAAGAGACGCCGCAGACTTCGCCCGGGGCCGTGCCCCGGGCGGTTCGGAACGGAGAACGATGCCCAGAAAGCGCAAGGACAGCCTGTCGATCATCCAGATAGACTCGGAACTCAACAAGATCCGGGACTACGACCTCCTGCTGGAACGGGTCCTGCTGGAAGCCCGGCGCGTGGTCAACGCGGATGCGGGATCCATCTACATCAAGGAAGGCGAGTCCCTCGCCATCAAGTACTCCCAGAACGACACCAAGCAGAAGGCCCTGCCCCCGGGTGAGAAGCTGATCTACAGCATCTTCACCATCCCGGTGAACGACAAGACCATCTCCGGCCACGTGGCCAGGACCGGGGAGTTCGTGAACATCCCGGACGTGTACAATCTGCCCGCGTACTGCCCCTTCAGCTACGACACGAAATACGACACCATCTCCAAGTACAAGACCACTTCCATGATGACCATCCCCCTCAAGACCCACAACAACCTGGTCCTGGGGGTCATCCAGGTCATCAACGCCCGGGGCCCCGGCGGCACCATCGTCCCCTTCACCAAGGACGACGAGATGCTGGTGACCCACTTCGCCTCCAACGCCACCGTGGCCCTGCAGCGGGCCTACGAGCGGCGCCACGACATCCTGCGGATGATCCGGATGGCGGAGATGCGGGATCCCAAGGAGACGGGGCCCCACGTAAACCGCGTGGCCGGCTACGCCGTGGAAATGTACGAGCACTGGGCCTTCAAGGAAGGCGTGCCGGAGAAGGAGAGGGAGAAGCGCAAGGACCTCCTCAAGCTGGCGGCCATGCTCCACGACGTGGGCAAGGTGGCCATCAGCGACCTGATCCTCAAGAAGCCCGCCCGGTTCACTCCGGAAGAGTACCGGACCATGCAGACCCATACCATATCCGGCGCCAAGCTCTTCGACGATCCCCAGTCCGACTTCGACGGCATCGCGGCGGAGGTGGCCCTGACCCACCACGAGAACTGGGACGGCGAGAACGGGTATCCCGGCTGGGTCGATCCCGTTTCCGGCGCCGTCCTCCAGGCGGACGAAGGGGGCCGTCCCCTTCCCCGCAAGGGCGAGGAGATACCCCTCTGGGGCCGCATCGTCTCCATAGCGGACGTCTACGACGCCCTGATCTGCCGCCGGGTCTACAAGGAGCCCTGGGACGAGGAACGGGTGTACGAGGAGCTTCGGGGCCTGTCGGGCAAGAAGTTCGACCCCCGGCTCATCGACATCTTCTTCGAGATCCTGCCCCGTATCCAGCAGATCCGGGAGCGCAATCCGGACTTGGAGGAGTAGGAAGACTCCCGACTTCGGTCGGTGTCAATCCGGATACATCGACGAAGCCGTCAGGCTTCGTTGCCGCAAGGGCGGCGTTCGCCGCCCTTACGGGCCGTTCTTGACCTGCCCCTCGGGGCTGTTCTACACTCCCGCCTTGATCACCATCCACGAACTCCGCGGCAAATACAGCGAATTTTTCAAGTCCAAGGGCCACGCCGAGATCTCCGGCAAGTCCCTGATACCCGACAACGATCCCACCGTGCTCTTCACCACCGCGGGCATGCACCCCCTGGTGCCCTACCTCCTGGGGGAGCCCCACCCGGCGGGCAAGCGCCTGACGGACTACCAGAAATGCATCCGCACCGGGGACATCGACGCGGTGGGCGACCCCAGCCACCTGACCTTCTTCGAGATGCTGGGAAACTGGTCCCTGGGGGACTACTTCAAGGAAGAAGCCCTGGCCTGGAGCTTCGAGTTCCTGACGGACCCGAAATGGCTGGGCATTCCCAAGGAGAAGCTCTCCGTGACGGTCTTCGCCGGGGAGGAGGGCATCCCCCGGGACGAGGTTTCCGCAGAGATATGGAAGAAGCTGGGCATTCCCGCCGAGCGCATCCACTATCTGCCCCGGGAAGACAACTGGTGGGGCCCCGCCGGGGAGACCGGGCCCTGCGGCCCGGACAGCGAAATGTTCGTGGACACCGGCAAGGCCGCCTGCGGGCCGGACTGCCGCCCGGGCTGCCATTGCGGCAAGTACTTCGAGGTCTGGAACGACGTCTTCATGCAGTACAACAAGGACTCCGGGGGGCGCTACACCCCCTTGAAAGCCCCCTGCGTGGATACGGGCATGGGCATAGAACGCACCGTGGCCATGCTCCAGGGCAAGAAGAGCGTCTACGACACGGAGGCCTTCACGGACGTACTGGCCGCCATCGGCAGGGCCTGCGGGAAGACCTATGCCGCCGGGGACGACTCGGGCAAGTCCTTCCGCATCATCGCGGACCACGCCCGTACCTCGACCTTCATCCTGGGGGATCCCCGGGCCGTCACGCCCTCCAACGTGGGGGCGGGCTATGTCCTTAGGCGCATCATCCGCCGGGCGGTGCGCCACGGCCGGAAGCTGGGCATCGAGGGAAGCTTCCTGCCCGGGATCGCGGAGGTCGTGATCACCGTCTACGCCAAACCGTATCCCGAGCTTACCGAAAACCGCGGGCGCATCCTGGACGAGCTGGCCAAGGAGGAGGCGAAGTTCCTGGAAACCCTCCAGAAGGGGGAGCACGAGTTCGAGACGATAGAT
>JBFZER010000002.1:0-21065 GCA_041306765.1 Spirochaetota bacterium
CAAAGCAAGGCGTTCACCCCCAGGAAGGAGAACAGGTTGCCCGCGAAGCCGCCCCGCAGTTTCCGCGCCTTGTCCGCGAGACCTTCCCTATAAGCTTCGAAGCTGGTCGCCAGCTCCTCCCGTCCGGGCTTGAAATAGTCGGAATCCTTGAGTTCCTTGTCCCATTCGCCGGTCTCGGTCTCCTCGACATGGCGCCGGAGTTCGGCCTTGATGGCCGACTTCTCGCTCCAGTGACCCACCCCGCGCTCCATGCGCTCCGCGAAGCGTTCCAGCCGGGCCTCCATGCGCTCCAATCCGCGGTCCGAGGGGCGCTTGCGATCGCGGCCGTCTCCTCGGTCCCGGCCCCGGCCGTGGCTCACCTCGTACTCGCCGATCTTGTCGTCCACCATGGCCACGATGCCCCGGACCGCCCGCTCGATGTCCCGTCCCAGGGATTCCCCGTCGAACCGTCCCGCAGCGTCGATCCGGGCTGGGGTCCGTTTGACCAGGAGCCCCTGTTCCGACATCCGGGCGATGACCTCCTGGGCTTCCACGCCGTAGTCGCCGTAGCGCTTGAGGGCCTCGTCCACGGTAAGCCGCCGGCCCCCGGTCTTGGTATCCTCGAGTATGGCCCTGCGGATCTCGGCCAGGACGTTCGCGGAACCCTCGGGGCTGTAGTCCCGGTCGGGTCCGTTGACCCTGTCGGCGGAGGGCTTCGCGGTCCGGGCGGCGGCATCGGGTCCTGCCGGTTCCCCCGGGGAATCGCCCGCGTAGGCGCCGGGAGGGAATCCCGGCCGGGGCTTGTCCCGGTTCGGGTCGAACTCCACGTTGGCGCTGGAAATTTCGTAGGCATGGATCTCTTTCGTGATGTTTTTGAGGGAGACCTTGCCCAGTTTTACGGCATGGAAGTCGATCTTGTTCAAGACCTGATTGTAGACTTCCTGGGACATGCAGATGGCCCCCGGGTGGGCCAGGGACTGGAGCCGGGCGGCGATATTGATCCCCTCCCCCAGGGCGTCGTTCTCGAAGAAATATATGTCCCCGAGATGCAGCCCCGCACGCACAAGGAGGGGGAGTTCCTTGTGTTCCCGGTTGTATTGGTAAAATTTGTCCTGGATTTCAAGGGCGGTCTGCAGGGCCTCCACGGTGTTGCGGAAATCCACGAGGAAGGCGTCGCCGATGGTCTTGATGACCGTGCCGTGCCTGCGTTCCGCGGCTTCGGTGATCACGGCGTTATGGAAGTGCAGGAGCCGGAGGGTCCCCGCCTCGTCCTTCTCCATCATGCGTGAGAACCCCGCTATGTCCGTGTAGAGAATGGCCGCCAGGCGGTAGTCTTTCTGCTCCATAGACTTGGGAGGATACTCCCGGGGCCGGCGGGAGTCAAGGACGGGGCCGGTCCGTTTCGGTCCGGCCACGGCTCCCGGACCGAAGTCTCACGAATCCACGGGGTCGAACCGCGCCTCCTGCCGGGCCAGGTCCACCCCGGTCAGGCGCAGGGCGACCTCGTCGTTGAGCTCCGCCCGGCCCAGCCGGATCCGGGTCTCCAGACCCAGGGTCGGTATGTAGACCGTGGCGGGGCCGTTCCCCGCTCCCACGACCGTTCCCGTGCCGGTCCACTGCGGATTCCTCCCCAGGAGGGCCAGGGTCCAGTGGAGCTGGCTGGCGCGCTCCGCCTGCCTGAGCTGGGCGGCCGCGGCGGCCGCACGGCCCAGGAGGGCTGATAGTTCGTCCTCTGAAAGGGCCTGCCGTCCCCCCAGGACAGCCCGGACCTGGTGGTGGGCCAGGAGATCGGAGTACCGCCGGAGGGGGCTGGTGAACTGGGCGTAGAAGGGCACCCCCAGGCCGCGGTGGGCCCGGGGCTGGGGGCCCGCCATTCCCGCCTTCATGAGCCTCCGTTTGGCGAACTCCCCGGCCAGCCCGGAAGGCAGGGAGGACGCGTCCTGGGGCGCCTCCTGGCTGTAGTAGGGGAAGGGCAGGGATCGGTGGAAGGCCCAGCGGGCCGCCGCCTCCCCCGCCAGGACCATCATTTCCCGCACCACGGCGCTGGACCGGAAGTCCGGGATCGCATCCGCCCGCGGTTCGCCGGAATCCACCCAGACATGCACCTCCGGGATGGAAATATCCACCGCCCCCGAGGCAAGGCGGGCGGCGTTCCGGGCCTTCGCGAGCCGGTCCAGCTCTGCCAGAGGACCGGAGCCGAGAAGGGGATCCGCCTGCCCGTAGGAAAGCCGGGTCACCTTGACGAAGGACGGAAGTATCTCCGCCTCCCGGATCGAGCCGTCGGGGTCCGTGGATATCCGGACGGACAGGGCGCGGCTGGTTTCGGCCAGGCCCAGGCCGAACCGTTCCAGGGCCGCGTCCGGGAGCATGGGGATCGACCCTTCCGGAAGGTAGAGGGTTGAGGCGCGGTCCGCGGCTTCCCTGTCCGCGGGGCTTCCAGGAAGGACGGCGGAAGCGGGATCGGCCACGTGCACCCAGACGTCCCGGCCGTCGAAGGAGATCGCGTCGTCCGGGTCCCGGCTCCAGGCGTTGTCCACGGCCCAGGCCTCCATGCCCGTCAGGTCGATGCGCCCGGCGTCGTCCTCCGGCCCGAGGCCGAGGTCCGGCGCCTTCGCCGGCGCCCCGAACCGGACGGGCCAGGGATTCACGGCGTCGGTCCAGCGCCCGGACTTGAGGAGCCAGGCGTGGACGGCCTCGGGTTTTTCCGGCAATCCCAGGTCGGGAAGGATGCGGGATTTCTGGGTGGCTCCCAGGGCGAAGGCCTCGACCTCCCCCAGGAAACGCTCGTCCCCGGGTTCGAAGCGGCCTGTTTTCGCCCGGGCCAGGAAGTTCTCCCGATCCGCCGACTCGCTCTCCTTCCGGGTTCTGCGCGCGGCTTCCCGTTCCCGATCTTCCCGGGACACTGCCCGGATTCCGGGTACGCCGTCCTCGGCCCGGAACCGGAGGCCGTCCAGGGCTTCCAGGCGGCACGCGAGGGCCTCCTCGGGTCCCGCGCGCCCGAAGACGAGTTCGCACAGGCCCTCCAGGGTCAGGGTAGCGCCTGAGCTCATCTCCCAGGCCGTCTCGAAATCCCCGTCCCCCCGGGGTTCGGGCACTTTTGCCATCGGCCCGGGGTGCAGGAGTTCCACGTCCTTGGGGCGCACCTTGACGGCAGGTGTTCCGGGGATCGTGAGCTCCAGCTTGTCCCCGGTGTTCCGGGCCAGGGCGGGTCTTCCTTTGTACAGTACGAGGGCTCCGTTCGGGATCATGGGACCGCCTGTCGATGGAGTGTTGCCCGGAGGCGGTAAAAGTATAGCCGGGAACGGTGGACAGTGGACAGTGGACGGTGGACGGTGGATCACTTCCGTTCACTGTTTACCGGCCACCGTCCACCGTATTGACGAAACATTTCTTTCGGGTATGCTTAGGTGGGCGGCGCAGGCCGCCTTTCGGCCCCCGACGGCCCCCATCGGCCGGGCCGGACGAAGTATGAGGAGGAAATCCCTGCCATGGTAGCCCTTATAGTCGGTATCGTATTGATCCTGCTGGCCGTGCTGGCCTGCGTCCCCTTCGGCCTGGCCTGGTGGCAGGATGTAGTCGTGTTCCTGCGGGGTTCCCTTCCCGTGCTCTCGGTCCTCATCGGGCTGATCGCGGTCTTCATCGGCATCGCCGACATCAAGGACCGGATGGAAGCCAAGAAGGAGGAGGAAGAGGAGGCCAAGGAGAGCGCCGCGAAGTAAGGACTCGGGTACCTGAGTCCTGGTTCCTGTCCCCTTACTTGACACAACCCCCGCGATATGGGAATATCACCCCCGCTGTTTTGTATTTGTAGTCCAAGCACACGAAGGAATCGATACATGAAGACCGTCTTTGTGAAGCCCGAAGAGGCTCCGCGCACCTGGTACCTTATCGACGCCGAGGGAAAGTCCCTCGGGCGCGTGGCGGCCAAGGTCGCCTACATCCTACGCGGCAAGAACAAGCCCTTCTACACTCCCCACCAGGAGATCGGCGACTACGTGGTAGTGATCAACGCCGACAAGGTGGCCGTGACCGGCTCCAAGCGCGAAAACAAGATGTACTACCACCATACCGGGTTCCCCGGCGGCCTGCGGGGCCAGACCTACCAGGCCCTCGCGGATCGCCATCCCGGGATGCCCCTGGAGATCGCCATCCGCGGGATGCTCCCCAAGGGGCCCCTGGGCCGGAAGCTCAACAAGAATGTGAAGATCTACGCCGGCTCCAGCCACCCCCACGCCGCGCAGCAGCCCGCCGCCCTGGAACTGTAGGAGATAACGACAATGGTCAGGAATTTGGGTATCGGAACCGGACGCCGCAAGACCTCTGTCGCCCGCGTCTACCTCCGTGAAGGATCGGGCAAGATCCTCGTGAACGGCCTCGAGGCTGATAAGTACTTCCGCTTCGAGGAACTGTTCAACAAGGTCCGCGGCCCCCTCGTGGTAACCGCCAACGAGAACAAGCTGGATGTGGTCATAAACGTCGTCGGCGGCGGTATGAACGGCCAGGCCGGCGCCTGTCGTCACGGCCTCGCCCGGGCTCTGGCCCAGTTCGATCCCGCGAACCATACGGCCCTGCGCAGCAACGGGATGCTCTCCCGGGATCCCCGAATGGTGGAGCGGAAGAAGTACGGCCAGCGCGGAGCGCGCCGCCGGTTCCAGTTCTCCAAGCGCTGATCCCCGTCGCGACGCGATGCGCGTCGAATCCCTGGAAATCGGAGCCTCCGGCATCGTGCGGGTACGCACGGACGGAGGCTCCCGTTTTTTATTCCGCCTGGAATACCTGTCCTACGGGGCGGGGTCCCTGCCGGCCCCGGGAGAGGAGCCGGATCCGGCCTTCCTTTCCGCGGCGGAGGAAGCCTCGGCGGTGTACGCGTCCGAAGCCAAGGCGATGGACCTGCTGGCCCGGGCCGAGCAGACCCGGTACCTTCTGGCCCTGAAGCTCCGCAAGCGCGGCATGTCCGACGGGACCATCTCTCCGGCCCTGGACCGCCTGGAGCGACAGGGGCTCCTGTCCGACGAGCGCTATGCCCGGGCCTGGGCGGAGGAGAGGGCTCGCCGGCGGGGAGAAGGTCCGGCCAGGATCGCCGCCGGCCTTGCGGCCCGGGGCGTATCCGAGGATCTGGTCCGACGGGTTTGCTCGGAACTTTACACGGAGGAGTCCCGCGGGGAAACCCTGCTCCGGGCTGTGCGCAGGCTGCTCCGCTCGGGCCGGAAAGACCCCCAGACCGTAGAGCGAAGGCTCCGGTCCGAGGGCTGGAAACCTTCTGAAATCCGCTGGGCCCTGGAAAAAATACGCAACGAAAGGGACTAAATGCGCATCTTGACAATCTTTCGCATTGGATTCAATATAGATGAAACTTAGGATACCCTTGGGAGCTTTCCGCATGGATGATGATATCCTCACGATCGAAGAAGTCGCCCGATATCTCCGCGTCTCCGAGCGCACCGTGTACGACTGGGCCCAGAAGGGGGAAATCCCCTCCGGCAAGATCGGAACCGTCTGGCGGTTCAAGAAGAGCGAGATCGAGCGCTGGGTAAACGAGAGACTCTCCTCCAACCGGAGTTCCAGCGTATCCAGCCCCGTCCTCATCCGCAACGTCCTCGTGCCCGAGCGGATCATTTTTCCGAACCACCCCCACAAGCGGGACGCCCTCGTGGCCCTCGCGGAGGTTCTGGCGACGGCCCCCCAGGTGAAGAGCCGGCCGGAACTCGTCTCCGAGATCCTCCGGCGGGAGGAGCTAATGAGCACGGCCATCGGCCGTGGGATCGCAATACCCCACGTGCGCCTGTCCTCCGTGACGGATCTGGTGGTCGCCGTGGGAATCAGCAAGTGCGACATCGTGGACTTCGCGTCCTTCGACGATTCCCCGGTGCGGATCCTGTTCATGATCGCTTCTGCCTACAACCAGCACGCCTACTACCTGCAGACCCTGTCCTATTTCAGCTCCAAGCTCAAGAACGCGGACCTGCGGGAGACCCTGCTGAAGGCTACGGAGCCCCAGGCGGTATACGACACCTTCGCGAGATCCGACGAGGTCTAAGAAGCCGGACTTGCCGGGGCCCGGCGCGGGCAGGTATATTTCGATTGGATATAATACTCTCGGTTTCCAAGGGGTTTGATATGCCCACGTACGAGTACGAGTGTTCCTCCTGCGGCCACACCTTCGAAGCCTTCCAGAGCATGTCCGATACCCCCCTTTCCTCCTGTCCCCAGTGCGGGCAGGCGGTCAAGCGCCTCATTTTCGGGGGAACGGGGGTGATCTTCAAGGGATCCGGGTTCTACGTGAACGATTCCCGGAAGAAATCCTCATCCCCCGGTTCCAAGCCCGCCGGGGACGCCGTTGCGGCCAAGGAAGGTGCTTCGGCAAAGGAAGGCATTGCGGCCAAGGAAGGTGCTGCGGCCAAGGAAGGCTCTGCGGCCAAGGAAGGCTCTGCGGCCAAGGAAAGCCCCGCCCCGGCTCCCGCCAAGGCCCGGGAGAGCGCGTGAGAATGGGTATTCCCTCGCGGCGGAAGGCGCGGGGTTGAAGAAACCCCGGTATTTCTGCGAGCACTGCGGCGCCGAGGTGGGCCGGGACGCCTCGGTCTGCCCGGCCTGCGGCCGTTTCTTCTCTTCCGTGAAATGCCCGCGCTGCGGGTTTTCCGGGGATCCGGGGCTTTTCCGGAGAGGCTGTCCATCCTGCGGGTATTCCGCTCCGGCGGGCGGTGCATCGGGACCCGTTTCCCGCCGGGCGACCGCATCCGGCCCCCTGCCCGGCTGGGTGTACGCCGCGGCCTTCCTGTCCCTGGCGGCGGCGTTGGCCGTCTTCCTCCTGGCCGCGCGCTGACGCGGAGGGAACGGACCCGGCAGGCCCGGCCCTAACTCATCATCTGGTCCTTGTATCCCTCCCGGATCACCCGGTCCTTTCCGGTCTTGATATCCAGGTCGTAGACGCTGAAATTGGTCCGCACGTCGAAGCCCTTGGACCGAACGGCGAAGTTCAGGGAGGCGGACCCGTTCGGCCCGGAGATGATGCGGTGGTAGACGTTCGTGGGCCAGACCAGCATGGCCGGTCCGTCGAAGATCACCTTGCCGTTTTTCAAGATGCGCTGGGGCTCGACGACGAAGGTCTCCATCCGGCCCACGGTGCGGCAGAAGATGTCCACGATCCGCTTCCCGTGCAGGACGATCAGGTTGTCCTCCTGGTGGGGATGCACATACCAGGGCCGTTCCACGTCGCCCACGGAGCCCGGGGAGAGGGCGTCCTTGGCGTGGATCACCCGGTCGATGCCGTCGATCTTGGGCAGGGCGTCCATGGGCACGATGTCGAAGGCCACGCCCTCGGTCCTGCGGAACGGCTCCAGCGCTATGATCCTATAGAAGCCGGGCACTTCCTCGAACAGGTACGTTTTCATGGATCCTCCTGCATGTATTGATGGTAACAATTCGCGATTTTAAATGCAATCCGCATCATCCTCGGGCGGCGGGACTCCGTCCGGGTCGTCCGAGGGCGCGGACGGGCGCTCCATCCGCTCCGGGTGCTGGACGAGGCGCTGGAACAAGGCGGCTGCCCGGGCGAAATACAGCCCGTCCGCGATACGTTCGTCCAGGGTCATCTTGACGTTGACATAGTTCTTCTTCCGGAGCGCGCCGTCGGAGCCGTGGCTCTCCTTCTGGAAGAGCCGACCCACCACCACGAAGAGGCTGGCCGTTCCCCACTCGTACAGATGATGGAAGGGAGTGTCCAGCCCGATGCTCCCGAGGTTCGCGAAAAAGGCGGACGAGTACAGGGGATCCGATTCCAGCATGAAGCTCGGCGCGATGTTGAATCGGTCCAGGAGCCGGAATACCCGGGAAACGATGAACTTGCCGAAGGGGATGCGGTGGATGATCGACGCCTCCCTCTCGTCCGGGGTCATATCCTGACCGCGGGCCAGGGCTATGGCCCGGGAGATGATATCCGCGGCGGAGTCCGCCGTGACGTCCGCCGGGAAGGAGACCTGCGCGGTGCTTTCCCGGGCGTCCTCGGTCAGGCGTTTCTTCACGATGAAGGAGAACTTGAGGCTCCCGCGCTCGTAGAGGGATCTGCCGTGCACGAACCGGTTGAGCCGGGGCTTCTGCACGAAGGTCTGGGCCGCCGCCGTGAGGATCAGCCCGAAGAGGGTGAACCGGCGTTCGCCGGAGCCCGAGTTCCGGCGGTGGACGTAACGAACCGCGGCGTCCACGTCGATGTCCTTGGAATAATAAACCGCGGACTCGTTGCGGCCCCGCATCAGGAAGGGGAGTATGGCGTGGAAGGGGCCCGGATCCCGAATCCGGCGGCCGTCTACCCGGTCGATGAACAGCATGGACTGACTATATCCGCCCGGAAGCCCGGCGTAAAGCTCGGGAAGCCGGACGGAAGCCGGATCTAGGGAGCCGCAGGGCTCTTGTTATCCGCCTCGCACACCAGATGCCATGCGTGGCAGTCCCCGCATTCCTCGATCCGATGCCGCCGTGAGAACTCATCCCAGTGGATCTTCTGCTCCGGGGTCAGGATGCCCGTCCCGCGGCAGAGCGGGCAGCGGCTGTCCAGGGCGGCCAGGACCGCGTGCCGGATGAACTCCGAGCGGTTCGGAATCCCGTCCAGGGCGCCCAGGAGCTCCTCGTCGGCCTTGAAGGTGACTGTCGATTCCTTGCGCGGCATGCCTGGGCCCCGGATCCTAGGGCTGTCCGCCCCGGCAGCGATCCACGGCCGCCCGGGCCAGCACCTGCAGGGGATCCAGGACGGGAACCTCGAAGTCGCCGGGCTTCAGGACCAGGGGAATCTCGGTGCAGCCGGCTATGAGAAGGTCGGCCCCCCGGGCGACCAGGCGGTTTCCGGCCTCCCGGAGCAGCCTTCGGGGTTCCTCGCCCCGGTTCCCCGCCTTGATGCCGTGGGGGCCGTAGACGGCCTCCATGACGAAACGGGTCTGGGCCTCCTCATCCGGGAAGTGAATGCGCCAGCCGGGAAGGTGCTTTTCAAAGAGGCCCGAACGTATGCTGCCGGTGGTGGCCAGGATTCCGATGCGCCTGGCCTGGGGGTGGTCGGAGCGGATGCGTGCGGCGAGTTCCTCGAAGGCCGAGAGGAAGGGAAAGGGCAGGGCGGCCCGGAGCTCCTCAATCCAGACGTGGGCGGTCATGCAAGGCAGGGCTCCCAGGGTCGCGCCCGCGTCGGCGAGACGCTTTCCGGCCGCCAGGAGGGCTGGAAGCGGATCCGGCCCCCGGCCCAGGATGTGCGCGGTTCGGTCCGGGATGGACGGATCGCAGTTCACGATGATGTGGATGTGGTCCTGGTCCCGGGACGCCGGGGTGGCCTCCACGACCTTCCGGAAGAACTCCACGGTGGCCTCGGGTCCCATGCCTCCCAGGATGCCCAGGACCTGCCGTTCCGATTCCGCCTTTGCCGTTCCGCTCACAAAAACCTCCTATTTGTCAGGAATCGCCAGTATACGCCGGGTTCCGGACAGGCGCAACGACAAATCCGCGACCGCCGGGCCATCCGTCTAGTCCGCCCGGACGATCCGGTTCCTTCCGGCGCGCTTCGCTCCGAGCAGGGCTTCATCCGCCCGCAGGACCAGGTCGGAAAGGTCCTCTCCCGGTTTGAGGGTGGCTGTGCCGGCGCTTATGGTCACCGTCCGCGCGCCTCCCCCCCGGACGGAGGACTCCACGGCGGAGCGCAGTTTCTCCGCCGCGGCGGCCGCGCCGTCCGGACCGCTGGCGGGCAGGAGGACCAGGAATTCCTCGCCGCCCCAGCGGCACAGGAGGTCCGAGGCGCGCAGGGTCTCCATGCAGGTCCGGACCACGGACTTGAGGGCCTCGTCCCCCGCCGCATGCCCCAGGGTGTCGTTTACGGCCTTGAAGTGGTCGATGTCGAAAAGTACGACGGACAGGGGCTTCCCTTCGCGCCGGGCCTCCCGGCTGGAGTGCTCCGCCACCGCCTGGAACGCCAGGCGGTTCATGGCCCCGGTCAGGGGATCGTAGGAGGCGGTGTGCTCCAGACGGCTCTGGAAGCGGTTCACGGTAAGCGCGGCCGCCAGGAGGGCCAGGACAAGGATCAGGATGTAGACGACCAGGTTCAGGTAGAAGGCCCTGCGGGCGCCGGCAATGGCCAGGTCCTCGGGACGCTCCACGAAAAGGTACCAACCCACCTCGGGAAGCCAACGGACGAACAATAGGACGTTTTGCGCCCCCCGACGATACCGAAAGGAGCCCGGCGCAATCCCGCGGCCCCGCTCGAAGGTCGGCGCGAACGCCGGATCCGCCTCCGTCTCACCGGGATCCGGGACCCCCTGGGGCCGCCCCGCGATGATCCGGCCGGCCTTGTCCACGAAATACACGTTCGTACCGTACTCGCTCTTCAGGGTGGCGACCATCCGGGTCATGGAGTCCACGGCCAGGCCGATCCCCGCCGCGCCCAGGTAGGTGCCGTCCGTGTCGATCACCCGGTAGTTGATGAAGATAGTGAGGGTGTCCGAGTTGGCCAGGTCCGGGTCCACGTTCAGCTCGTAGGGTTCCGACATGGCCCGGACCCGGTAGTACCACTCGTCCCGGGGTTCCTCCGGGGAAACGGTCTTGAGGATTCCTCCGGGGTAGTAGTACCGCCCGGTGCGCTCGGAGACGAAGAAGGTGGTGAAAGCTCCGTACCGGGTCTTGATCTCGGAAAGGTAGCGCACGACGGAGCGGAGATCCCGCTCTCCCCCCACGATCCAGTCGTGCAGGAAGGTGTCGTTGGCCATCATGGACGAGACGAATACGGGTTCCACCAGGTCCTTCTGGAGCCGGGCGTACACGGATTCCGCGGCCACCGGCAGGTCGTTCTTCTCGATGGTGGCGCGGATGGAGTCCCGGGCAGCCAGATATGCGAAGTATCCCGTTCCCAGGAACCCGGCCAGCAGCAGCACCGTGAGCGCGGCAAGCAGCCTCGCCTTGTCCCCCAACCCCGTCTTGCGCAACTCTTCCATGACTAGAAGGATCGCATATTCCTGAAAAAGCGCAACTGGGTATCGCGGGAACCCGCGGCCCCCTAGTCCTTGGCGTCCGCCCAGAGGGGAAGGATGTTCGCGATCGAAAGGACAAAGGGCATGGTCCTGAGGGTGTCCGCCGCGGCCTCCACGGACGAGCGTTCGCACTCGTGGGTGAAGATAAGCAGGGTCGCCCTGCCCGCGTTGTCCAGTTCCTGGGTGACCGTGGCGATGCTGATCCCATGTACGCCCAGCATCGTGGCGATCTGCCCCAGGACTCCCGGCAGGTCCTTGACCAGGAGCCGCACATAATATTCCGAGGGGCGTGCGGAGGAGTCGGAGAGCTCCATTTCCCGGTCGGAGTTGATGATCTCGGATTCCGAGAGGTCCGGGAACCGGACCAGCTCAATGATGTCCGAGACCACCGCGCTGCCCGTCGGCAGGTCCCCGGCGCCCTTCCCGTACAGCATGAGCTGACCCACCGAGTCCCCTTCGATGGCCACGGCGTTGTAGGCCCCGTTGACGTTGGCCAGAGGGTGGCCCTTGGGCACCAGGCTGGGGGTCACCGACAGGTGGAGCCTGCCGTCCCCCCGCTCCGCCCCGGCCAGGAGCTTGATCCGGTAGCCGAAGCGATCCGCCAGGGCGATGTCCTGGGCCGTCACCGTGGAGATGCCCTTGCGGACGATCCGCCTCGGGTCCACGTAGCCCTCGAAGCCCAGGGAGGCCAGGATGGCCAGCTTGTACGCCGCGTCGAATCCGTCCACGTCCGCGGAAGGATCCGCCTCCGCGTAGCCCAGGGCCTGGGCTTCCCGGAGGGCGTCCGCGTATTCCACGCCCCGGTCCGTCATGGCGGAGAGGATGAAGTTCGTGGTGCCGTTCAGGATGCCCGTGATGCGCTCGATGTTGTTGGCCGTCAGGCCCTCCCGCAGGGCCCGGATGACAGGGATGCCCCCCGCCACGGCCCCCTCGAAGGCGATCCGCCTGCCCGCGGCCCGGGCTGCCTCGAAGATCCGGCGGCCGTGAAGGGCCAGGGCCAGCTTGTTGGCCGTCACCACGTCCTTCCCCGCCGCCAGGGCCGCGAGGGTATAGCCCAGGGCCGGTTCCTCCCCGCCCATCGCCTCCACGACGATGCGGATGTCCGGATCCGAGAGGATATCTTCGACGCTTTCCGTGAGGACTCCCGCAGGAGTCGGCAACGCCCGCTTCCGGGACGCGTCGCGGACCAGGATCCTCTTGACCTCGATGGGGCAGGACGCCCTGCGGGCGATCGCCTTGGCGTGTTCCTTCAGAATGCGGTACGCCCCCGAACCCACGGTGCCGAAGCCCAGGATCGCGATCTCGACGGGTTTCATCCGATGCCCCTTTTGCTGAATGTGCTGACAGCCGCGGTTCGCCTGCGGGCCGTTCCGATTCTACGGGAAGAAGCAAGCGAGGATCAAGGGGAGAGGCGGCCTCCAACCGAGCCGCGGAGGCGGGCGTGTCCCGGAACCAGTACATCCTGTCGCGTCTAACCCGACATCCCCGTCTGGCGCGGACGGGCCCGGCCCGGTATACTCTCCACATGCCCGAGGACCAGCCCCATAACCCCCTCCACGGCCTTACCCTGGAGGCGATTCTCCGCCTTTTAGTGGAGAAGTACGGCTGGGAGGGCCTGGCCCAGCGCATCCCCGTGCGCTGCTTTTCCAGCGACCCGAGCGTGAAGTCCAGCCTGGCCTTCCTGCGCCGCACCCCCTGGGCCCGGACCAAGGTCGAAGCCCTCTACCTGGGCAGACTCCGGCCGCGGCGGAAGGGCCGGGGTCCGCGGCCGGGCGGGAAGCCGCCGGCCGTGCCCGCGAACCCTCGGGAACCCTGAACGAAGGAGCAGGACATGGAAATCACCCTTGTGATCGTAGGCGGGATTGTCGTGCTTACCCTTGTGGCGGTCGTGGGGGACGTAGTCGGCAAAGCCGTCAAGGCCCGTGGAGGCTCGGACCCGAAGATCCTGCGGGATATGGCCCGACGGGTCGAGGCCCTGGAGCGGCTGTCCCTGGAGAAGGAGGAGCGGATCCGAAAGCTGGAGGCCGATGTCTCCTTCGCGAACCGTCTCCTGGAGGACAAACACCCGGAATAAGGCCGGAGAATCCCGAGGGACCGGCCCGTAGAATCATGATCGCGGCACAGCTTGATACGGTATCCTCTCCAGAGCGGGGTGATCCTCAGGGGTCCGCTCGCGCCATCGGTACCGATACGCGGTACACGGTCCCGCCCCCTCCACCCTGCTCCAATCGGGCTCCGAACGGAATTACAGATAATTTCGTTGACCACAATGCCCGGCGGGACGGCGATGTCGACCGGTACTTTGGTATTTCCCCGAGGCGCCAGTCCTTCCACGACCACACCGGGAGCGCCCAATGAAAGAACGACATTGTGGGCCAGCGCTTCCAGATAAGCACCCAACTCGATGGAAGCGAAATTGTCGCTGCCGTAGACCATATCGTGCACGCTGGCGATGGAGTATGCCCGGTTCACCACATTCGATGTCTGGTAACCGGTTTCTGCCGTGTGAAGCCAGCGCAGCCCTCCGGCCGAAAGGGCCATGTCGACCAGGCTGGACAAGAATAGCAAGCCAAAGGCGAGGATGAGAAATGCGGCCTCGCGGATTCTCCCCGAGCGCAGCATGAACAGCGGGAACCTGAACGCCGCCAGCATGATGCCGTTCACCAGGAAAAGGTACAGGAACAGCAGGGTTGTCGGTTCCGAGTCAAGGAGGAAAACCGTATCCCCCCAGCGGAGCAGGGCAGGCTTCATCATTTCCCGATCGCGACGGATCTCAGTACTTTCAAACCACGGGGTGACGCATGGAACGCATTGTTGGCATGTTGGCGGGTCCCCTCTTCGAGGACCTGGAATTCTGGTCGGTGCACATGAGGTTGAGGGAGGAAGGCTACAGGGTCCTGGTGATAGGAGGAAAGGCGGGAGAGGAATACCCTTCCAAGAGCGGCGGCCTGCGCGCCATGGCCGAGATAGGATCCGCGGAAGCGCGGGCGGAGGATTTGATCGCCCTGGCCGTACCCGGGGGCTTTGCCCCGGACAAGATGCGCCGCGATCCGGACATGCTGCGCCTCGTCCGCGAGATGGACGGACAAGGCAAGGTTCTGGGCTTCATCTGCCACGCCGGGTGGGTGGCGGCCAGCGCCGGAATCCTGAAGGGAAGACCCTTTACCGGATCCCTGGGCATCAAGGACGACTTGGAAAACGCCGGCGGCATATGGACGGACAAGGCCGCATTCCGGGACGGAAATCGGGTCTGGGGCCGGGTGGTGGAGGATATCCCCGCGTACCAGCGACTTCTCGTGGAAGCTCTCCGGGATACCCGATCGTAGGCAGGCCCGTCTCGGAAGGTCGGTTTACGGCAATCCTGCAACCTATATCCAGCTGAATCGGTCATATATCTGGAGCATAGGACGGGAGGCAGCATGAAACAGGAACCCCGATCGACGGAAGGCGGCCAGGCGCGGCCGGAATGGGTATCGTCCCTCTCTCGCTTCGAGAAACCCGATGCCCGCAGGGCAGTACTCCAGCTTGCGGATACCCTCCTTCCCTACCTGTGCCTCCTGGCCCTCATGGTCGTTTCGGTGACCTCGGCCTGGCCTGTATGGACGACCCTGGTCCTGGCCGTGCCGGCGGGGGCCTTCCTTGTGAGGCTCTTCATCTTCTTCCACGACTGCTGTCACGGGTCCTACCTGCCGTCCCGAAAGGCGATGGATGCGCTGGGCGCCGTGCTGGGGGTCCTCACCTTCACGCCCTACGCAGACTGGCGGCACTCCCACGGCATCCACCACTCCACGTCGGGAAATCTCGACCGCCGGGGCGTGGGCGATGTCTGGACGATGACCCTCGGCGAGTACCGTTCGAGCGCTTGGCCGCGCCGTCTGGGCTATCGACTTTTCCGGCATCCCCTGGTCATGTTCGGCCTGGGTCCCCTCTTCGCCTTCGTGGTGGCCCAGCGCTTCCCCTCCCGGGGTTCGAGCCGGCGCCAGGTCGCCAGCGTCCTCTATACCGACCTGGCCATCCTGGCCGTCGTCCTGGCGGCCTCCTGGACGATCGGCCTGCGCGCCTATCTCCTCATCCAGTTGCCCGTGATGTTCGTGGCGGGGCTCCTCGGCCTGTGGCTCTTCTATGTACAGCACCAGTTCGATCCCGGGTACTGGGAACATTCCGAGGAATGGAACTCCTTCCAGGCGGCCCTCCAGGGCAGCTCATTCTACCGCCTGCCCAAGGTCCTGCAGTGGTTCTCGGGCAACATAGGGCTCCACCATATCCACCACCTGCGGCCCCGGATACCCAACTACAATCTCCAGGAATGTCTGGACGCTATCCCCGAACTGAGACTGCCCGCCCCGCTCACGCTGCGCAGGAGCCTGGCTTCGGTGCGCCTGAATCTCTGGGACGAGGCCGGCAGGCGCCTGCTGAGCTTCCGCGAAGCCCGCAGGATTACGCGGCCGAGGCCGGCGTAGATCGACGGTTCGGTCTCCCGGCCGCCCGGATACGGGGGCGGGAGATCCGCGGTCTCCGCCCCCGCATTCCCGCCTCCCGCTCTTCCCGTCCCGGCCGTTCCGTAGCTATATTCTAGCCTCATGGACTCAGCAAACCCCGAATTCGCTCCCGCGGGATCCCGAGGATGGAAACGGAACGTAGCCGTCTTCCTGACCAGCCAAGCCCTTTCC
Organism: Spirochaetota bacterium; assembly: GCA_041306765.1. Lineage (GTDB taxonomy): Bacteria > Spirochaetota > Spirochaetia > Treponematales > UBA12059 > JAAYUR01. The sequence goes on from JBFZER010000002.1 coordinate 15,641, forward strand.
CTCTTCGGCTCCTCCCTGGTGCAGTACGCCCTGATGTGGCACATCACCCTGACCACCAAGTCCGGGACCATGATGGCCCTGATGATCATCCTGGGATTCCTTCCGACCTTCTTCCTGTCCCCCTTCGCGGGGGTCTTCGCGGACCGGCATGACCGGAAGCGGATCATCATGCTCGCCGACGCGGGGATCGCCCTGGCCACCCTGGTCCTGGCCCTGGTCTATGCGGGGGGGACGGAGGCGGTCGGCCTCCTGCTGGTGGTTTCCGCCCTGCGGTCCGTGGGCCAGGCCTTCCACATGCCCGCGGTCGGCGCCCTTCTGCCCCAGATGGTACCCCCGGAGTCCCTGATGCGGGTCAACGCGGTGAACGGGTCCGTCCAATCGGGCCTCTCCTTCGCCGCGCCCATGGTCGCCGGGGCCCTCCTGAGCCTGGCACCCTTCCAGGTCATCCTTTTCGTGGACGTGGTCACCGCGTCCCTTGCGGTGGGCCTCCTGGCCCTGTTCCTGCAAGTCCCGCCCCACGCCAAGGCCGCCCTCCCCCAGACCACGGGTTACTTCGAAGACCTGAAGCTGGGCTTCCGGTACGTGCGGAACCACCGGTACCTCATCGGATTCTTCGTGTACATGGGGCTTCTGCTCTTCCTGATCGCCCCCTCCGCCTTCCTGACCCCCCTTCAGACGGCGCGAACCTACGGTCCCGAGGTCTGGCGGCTCACCGCCTTGGAGATCGCGTTCTCCGCGGGGATGATGGCGGGCGGTGCCCTGCTTGCCGCGGTCAGCGGATTCCGGAACCGGATGACCACGGTGGTCGCGTCCACCCTGGTCATGGGTTTCTGCTCCGCGACCCTGGGTCTGGCACCGCCTTTCTGGGTCTACCTGGGCATCATGGTTCTCTTCGGCCTTGCGATCCCGTATTTCAACACCCCCCTCACCACCCTGCTGCAGGAGCACGTGGAAGGGGATTTCCTGGGGCGGGTGTACAGCATCAATTCCATGATCTCCTCCTCCATGATGCCCATCGGGATGCTTGCCTTCGGCCCCCTGGGAGACGCGATCCGAATCGAGATCCTGCTGATCGGCACGGGAGCCGCGATGGGTGTCCTGGGGATCGGCGTCCGGCTCAGCCGGACCCTGATGGAGATGGGGGAACCTCTGCCGAGCTCGAAGGTCGCTGCGGAAACGACGCCCGATCACGCCGGGGCGTGATCCGGGCGATTCCGGGCCCCTCGCGGACCCTGGAAAGGAAGGTGCGATGAACTGGGAAGACTTGCTTGGCCGACTTTCCGCCCCCGCCCGACGGGCCCTGGAGACCGCGGGCATCCGGAGCCTGGAGGATCTGGCCGTCCGATCGGAGGCGGAGCTGGCAGCACTCCACGGTTTGGGTCCCAAGTCCCAGGGGACCATACGGCAGGCCCTCGCGGAGTCCGAAGCGTCCCCGCCCGGCGTCCCGGCGGACGGTTCCCCGACGGCGGGCAAGGCCGGGAGACCCGGCCGGGATCCGGGGGCCGCAGCGGTGGACGCTTTCATCGCGGGATATCCCCCGGCGGTACGGAAGCTCCTTGCCGAGGTTCGGAAGGCCATCCGGGAGAACGCGCCGGGTGCGGCCGAGAAAATCGCCTACGGAATCCCCACCTTCACCCTGAACGGCAACCTGGTCCATTTTTCCGGCTACGAGCGGCATATCGGGTTCTACCCGGGACCCGAGGGCATTGAGGCCTTCGAGCCCGAGCTCGCCGGATATAAACGTTCCACGGGTTCCGTACAGTTCCCGATCGGCCGACCCCTCCCCCTGGACCTCGTAGCCCGGATCGTCCGGTTCCGGGTTGAGCAGAACCGGGCGAAGAAGAGGAGGTAGAGGGTCCCGAGCCCCGGGCGGCTTGCGCCGCGGACCGTACGGAGGTTGGTTCCGGGAACCAGGATGCCGGAAGCGAGCCCGTGAATCCGGGGTGCATCGGCACTGGAAAAAAGGCCGCCTTCCAGTCCATACTCCCGGCCATGTCAAAGGATCCGATTTCCGGCCGAGCCCGGGAGAATTCGAAGACGGCGGCTATCCTCTACCGGGGGACCGCCTACCTCGCGAATTTTCCGAGGGCGGTCTGGTACCTGATCGCGGCCACCTTCGTGGAGTCCTGCGGCCGCTTCATGGTGATCCCTTACCTCAGCCTCTACATGCGCGACGCCGGGGTGAGCCTGGGTACCCTTGGGCTTGTCCTCGGGGCGGCCCCGGTGGCAAATGTCGTTTTCGGAGCCTTGGGAGGCCAGCTCTCGGACAAGTGGGGCCGGAAGCCCGTCCAGATCCTGGGGGTCGCGGCCAGCGGACTATCCATGTTCGGTTTCGCCTTCGCCGGTCCCCGCCCGGTACTCCTGGCGGTGCTCAATTTCATGAACGGCATGACCCGCACCTTCTACCGCCCCGCCACCAGCGCCGCCCTCTCGGACCTCTGTCCCCCGGAGCGGAGGTCCGAAGCCTTCGCGTTCAACCGGATCGCCCTGAACGCCGCCTTCGGACTGGGCCCCGTCGCAGGGGTGGCCCTGTTCCAGACCTCTCCCCGGGCTGGCTTCATCCTGGGGGGGCTTCTGAACCTGGCCGTAGGGCTCTATATCGCCCTCGTGGTTCCCGAATCCGCCCCGTCCCGGATCGGGAAAACCTCCCGGGCGGGCAGTCCGATCGAACCGGTCGGGATCCGGACCCTCGAAAGCGAAGCCGGGGACAGAGCTTCGGGGCGGGCCGCCTGGATTGAGATAGCCCGGGACGCGGGATTCTGGGTCTGGACCGGGGGCATGACCCTGGTGTGGGGAGCCTACGACCTGATCCAGAGTTTTCTGCCCCTGCACCTTCGCGCCCTGGGAATTCCCCTTTGGACCTACGGGACCTTGCTTTCCGTCAACGCCTTCATCTGCGTGACCGTCCAGCTCCCCCTTTCCCGGTTGTTACGGGTAGCTCCGATCGGAACCTCCGCGGGCATGTCGAAGGCCGCATTCCTCGCGGGCTTCCTCGGCTTCGCCTTCCTGCGATCCCCGATTCTCCTCCTTGCCTCCATGCTGGTCCTGAGCCTGGGCGAGGTCTGGGGTTCGGCGGTCCAGGTCCGCTATATTCCGGAGCATGCCCGGCCGGCCCTCCTGGGCCGGTACATGGGACTCTCCATGGTCAGCGAGCTGGGCCGGGCGATCGCCGCTCCGGCGGCGGGTTTCCTGATGGGCGCGGCGGGGGGCGAGGCGGTGTTCCTGATGGCCGCAGTCTTCTCGGCGGGCGGCGGAGCCCTGTTGTACGTCTCCGGGAAGGCCCAGGACGGGCGGGCGGTTCCGGCGCGGCGTGCCTTGGAGAATCCGGTCTCCTGATCCGGACAAAGCCGGCCGCCGGTGCGCGATTAATATAAAGGAATCTTGACCGCCCGTCGGGGACAATCGATACTTTTTTGCAAACTCAGGAGGAAAGCCATGAATAAATGTCCAGGCCGCATCCTTTTCGTGACCCTCGCCCTAATCCTCGCATCGGTCGATCCTCTCTCCGCGCAGACCAAACTGCCCGGAGGGGTCATTAGCCGCCTGGGAAAGATCGAGGCCTATCTCAAGAACGTCGAGGCGCGCCTCCAGAACGGCTCCACCAACCGGAACGACCTCGATATGGCCGTCGAGCTGATGAAGGAGATCAAGAAGTCCTATCCGGAGACCGTCTCCCACCCCGACGTCCAGGCCGCCGAAAAGCGGATAGCCCAGGTCGAGGCCGCCCTGGCGGCCGCGTTGTCCGGCAAGACCCAGGCAAAAGCCGCTACCGCCGCCAGTGCGGCCAGTAGCGAGCAGGTCCTGGTCGAATGGGCAAGGCGGCTGGCCGAATACAAGCCCGACAGCCGGCCCGGTTCGAAAGGCCTGTTCGGCATTTCCACCGAAGACATCGACCAGCTTATGGCCCAGAAGCCGAATTACGAGAAGGCAAAGGTCGTGTACGGCGAATTCCTCGCCTCCGGCCTGGACAAGGACGCCCATCACGAGCTCAGGCAGGCCGAATACGACATCAAGGTAGGCATACTCAATTACGAGCAGAGCCGCGACCGGATTCCGGAAGAAGCGGCCGCCCGGCTGGACGAGGCGCTGGCGTGGATGAACGCCCGGCAGGCGGAAGGAAAGGCCCTGGCCCTGGACCCCGGCGTCAAGAAACGCGTCGACGTCCTTGTCGAGCAGTCAAGCCTGCTGTTCCCCGGATCGAGCCGTGTCCGAGCCCTCATCTCCAAAAAGGCAGACCTCGACAAGCGCATGGAGGAGATGGACAAAACCATCCTGGAAAAGCGCGTCATGTCGCCCGACGCGTACAAGGGCAAGGACGCGGAGGAGTTGCGGGGCCTGGCCCGGACGGCCGCCCTCAAGGAGGCCCCGGGCGCGACCGTGCTCAAGGCGAACATCACCAGGACGGATTGGCAGACCGAAAGCGTCGTGGAATGGACCGATACGACGAAGACCGCAGTTCAGCACCGCGTCACCGACAGCATCTACGCCCAGGTCGCCGTCAAGATCCGGAGTGATGTGTTTCTTTACACCGTCTACATCGGCAAGGACACGATAGGCGGCAAGGCCAGGCCGACCGCCGCGCATGTGATGTACAAGGATCGTCTGCTGGAAACGAACATCCGGTAAGGCCGAGCCTGCGCCTGCGGGATCCGGGCATTTGACAGCTCGGCGGCGTGTCACTAGACTCAAAGACAGTTCTCTGGCGGCTCGGCCGCAGGTATGGCCGCGAAGCCAGGGGGCCACAAAGGAGCTCGTCGTGAACAAGCGTCGTCTCCTTCTCCTGCCGGCCTTCGCGGCCGCGGTCGCCGCAGCCGCCCTCCCGAAAGTTGCCGTCCTCGACCTCGTCGCCCAGAAGGGCGTCGACCCCTCCGTCGTCATCCCCATCACGGAATCTGTGATGGAGGAGGTGGTCGCCTCCCGGGCTTATGTAGTCCTGGACCGCGCTTTCATAGTGCAGGTGCTCAAGGAGAAGGAATTCCAGCTTTCCGGCCTCGTGAGCGATACCCAGGCTACCGCGGCCGGCCAGTACCTCGGCGCCGACTACGTAGTCACGGGCAGGATCCAGCTCATGGGAGAGGCCTACTTTGTCGTCGCGAAGATGATCGAGGTGAAGACGGGCGTGATCGTCTCACAGTCCTCCGAGCAGGGCGAGGGGAAGGCGGCGGCCCTGCTCTCCCTTGCCAGGAGCCTCGGAAAAAAACTGGTCGCGGGCGCCGCGGGCGCGGTGCCGGGCGGCCTTGCCCCGGCGGGATCGGGCGCGGCGGCCAAGGCGGCCGCGCCTCGGGAGGGACGCGTCAAGGCCGGCTTCATTATTAAGCGCTGCCTGGATGAGGGACCCTGGACCCACGCGCAGGCCATGGGCGTAGTCCGTGTCCGCGAGCGGCACTCGGGATGGCTCGACGTCGCCGTCGCCGAGTGGATAGAG
>JBFZER010000003.1:0-3092 GCA_041306765.1 Spirochaetota bacterium
CCCGGCTGGGGTACGATGCCCGGAGCGGGCCTACTGTCCTTCCCGGACGGGACCGGAGGGCGGCTGGACCTGTCCGGCGGGGACTGGCGGGAATTTTACCGCGGCCTGGCCGCGGCCCTGGACGGACGGGGACCCCTTCCCGTCGATCCCTCGGGGGCCCTTGAGACTCTCAGGCTGATGGAGGCCGCCAGGGCCTCGTCGGAGACGGGACGGCGGATCATCCTCGGCTAGGGGGAGGGACAGGTCCCGGGAATCGCCGGCCGCGAGCCGGGCTCTTCACCGTCCACCGGTCACTGTTCGTCCTCGTTCGTCCTGAGCACCGCCAGGAAGGCTTCCTGGGGCAGGTCCACGTCCCCCACGGACTTCATCCGCTTCTTGCCTTCCTTCTGCTTTTCCAGGAGTTTCCGCTTGCGGGTGATGTCGCCACCGTAGCACTTGGCCAGCACGTCCTTGCGCAGGGGGTTGACGGTTTCCCGGGCTATGATGGTTCCCCCTATGGCTCCCTGGATGGCGATCTTGAACTGCTGGCGGGAGATGGCGCCCTGGAGGCGCTCGCAGACCTTGCGGGCCCGCTCGTAGGCGCCGGGTTTGAACACCAGCTGGGACAGGGCGTCCACGGGCTTGCCGTTGATCAGGATGTCGAGCTTGACGAGTTCCGAGGGACGGTAGCCGATCACGTCGTAGTCGAAGGACGCGTAGCCCCGGCTCGTGCTCTTGAGCTTGTCGTAGAAATCGAACAGGACCTCCGCCAGGGGCATCTCGAAGACCATCTCAACCCGTTTTTCGTCCAGGTGGGTGAAGGAAGTCTGGACACCCCGTTTCTGCACGCACAGGGAGATCAGGTTGCCCACGTAGGGAAGGGGGGTGATGATCTGGGCCTTGATGAACGGCTCTTCCGCGATCTCGATTCGGCCGGGATCGGGGTACTCCGAGGGGTTGTCCACGAAGATCTCCTCGCCGTTCTTGAGGAGGATCTTGTAGCGCACGCTCGGGGCGGTCATGATGATGGCCTGGTCGAATTCCCGCTCCAGCCTCTCCTGGACGACCTCCAGGTGCAGGAGCCCCAGGAAGCCGCAGCGGAATCCGAAGCCCAGGGCCACCGAGCTGTCCTTGTCGTAGATCAGGGAGGCGTCGTTGAGCTTGAGTTTCTCCATGGCGATCTTGAGCTCGTCGTAGTCGTTCGTGTCCATGGGGTATATGGACGAGAACACGACGGGCTTCACCTCCCGGAAACCCGGCAGGGCTTCCGAGGCCGGACTGTCGGCGTTCGTGATCGTGTCCCCCACCCGCACGTCCGATACCGTCTTGATCCCGGCGACGACATATCCGACGTCGCCGGCGGCCAGCTCGTCCATCTTCGAAAGCTCGATCTTGAAGTAACCGACCTCCTCCACCACGTGCACCGCCCCGGTGTTCATGAGGAGGATGCGGTCCCCGGGGCGTATCCGTCCGTCCACCACCCGTATATGCACCAGGACGCCCCGGAAAGGATCGTACCGGGAGTCGAAGATGAGGGCCCGGGCGGGCTTGTCCGCCGATCCCCTCGGGGGCGGGAAGCGCTGGACGATGGCCTCGAAGAGCTCGGGGAGTCCGGTCCCCAGCTTGGCGGACACCGGGAGGGCCCCGTCCCCGTCCAGCCCCAGATCGTGGGAGATCTGCTCCCGCACCCCCGGCACGTCCGCCGCGGACATGTCGATCTTGTTGATCACCGGCAGGATCTCCAGGTCGTGCTCCAGGGCCATGTACATGTTGGACAGGGTCTGGGCTTCCACCCCCTGGGAGGCGTCGATGAGGAGGATGGCGCCTTCGCAGGAGGAGATGGCGCGGCTGACCTCGTAGGAGAAGTCCACGTGGCCGGGGGTATCCACCAGGTTCAGGGTGTAGGTCACGCCGTCGGCGGCCTTGTAGGGAATGGAGACCGCCTGGCTCTTGATCGTGATGCCGCGTTCCCGCTCGATATCCATGTTGTCCAGCATCTGGTTCTGGAACTTCCGGTCGTCCACGATGTGGGCCATCTGGATGAAGCGGTCCGCCAGGGTGGATTTCCCGTGGTCTATATGGGCGATGATGCAGAAATTCCGGATATGGTTCGGGTCTCGCATGGGCGCACTCTACCGGAAACGGAGGAAACCTTCAAGGTCGACGGATCCGAAGGCTTCCGTGCGCCGGGCCGGGCGGCTATACTCTGCCCATGATCGTGGAGCCCGAGAGACTGCGCGCCCTGAAGCCGGGAAGCCCCGGCCCGGGCGGGTTCGTCCTGTACTGGATGCAGCGTGCCCAGCGGGCCCGGGAGAATCCCGCCCTGGAATACGCCGCCGCCCAGTCCGCACGGCTCGGCCTTCCCCTGGCCGTGCTCTTCGTCCTGGCCCCCTACCCCTCCGCCACCCCCGTCCACTATCGCTTCCTCCTGGGGGGGCTGGCCGAGACCGTCCGGGACCTCGAGGGCCGGGGCGCCGCGTTCGCGTTCCGGCGCGGCAATCCCGGGGAGGAGGCGGCTCTCCTGTCCCGCCGGGCTGCCCTGGCTGTCTGCGACGCGGGATGGACGCGGACGGAATCGGCATGGAGAAGGGACTTCGCCGCCCGGTCGGCCTGTCCCGTGGTCCGGGTGGACGGGGAATCGGTGGTGCCCGTGGAAGCCGCCAGCGGGAAGCTGGAATGGTCCGCCTTCACCCTGCGCAGGAAGATCGAGAACGCCGTGCGGATCTACGCCGCCCGAGAGCTTCCCGCGGTCGACCTGCCCCGGGACGCCCGGGGCCTGGACCTGGACGACGGCGGGGGGCTCCCGGGGGATCCCGGCCCGACCGGGCCGGCCTATCCCGGGGACCGGAGCCCGGAACAGACGGCCCTGCCCTCCCCCGGCCTCGGAGCCGCCCGTTCCCGGTTCGAATCCTTCCTGGAAACGGGACTGGACCGCTACGACGGGGACCGGAACGATCCCACCCTGGACGGGACGAGCGGCATGAGCGCCTACCTCCACTTCGGGCAGATCTCCCCGGTTCGCATGGCCCGGCTGGTCCTGGATCGCGGCGGCCCCGGAGCCGCTCCCTACCTGGAGCAGCTCACGGTCCGGCGGGAGCTGGCCCAGAACCTGG
>JBFZER010000004.1:0-10491 GCA_041306765.1 Spirochaetota bacterium
CGATCTTGCCTGCCCGGGCCTTGTCCATGACATTCTCGAGGTCGTGGGTGAACCGGGCGATCTCGTCGAAACCGAACATGCCCGCGGAGCCCTTGATCGTATGGATGGCCCGGAATGCGGCGTTCAGGAACTCCGGATCTCCGGGGGATTCCTCCAGTTCGAGGAGCGTGGACTCAAGTTGTCCCAGGAGTTCCTCGGCCTCTTCCTTGAAGCTGTTCTTGAATTTGTCCAGCATCGCCGCCTCCTAGAAGTCCACCAGATCCGCTTCCAGCTCTTCCCCGGATAGCGGCGAGCCGACGACGAAACCGCTCGCCGCAAGACGGGAGGCCACGCGGTCCTTGATGAGGCCGAGGAAATGGAACTCCCTGCCGGTCCGGGCCGCTTCCTTGCGTGCCGCGTACAGCAGTTGAAGCACCGGCAGATCCACATCCTCCACAGCGTCCCAGCGGAAAAGGATGTTTCCCTTCCCGGCGAACGCCTTCCGCAGCATCGAGTGGATTTCGGAAGCGGTGTCGATGAAAAGCTTGCCTACAGGTGCGATCTCCTGGGTGGGGGGCGCCTTCGCCATGCGGTACCTCCTGAGCCTTTCTGCAACTATAATGGATTATCGGGAGTCCACAAGCCTCACAGGAAGGAATCGAGGTCGAGGGTGGCCGCGATCTGGATGATGCTCTCCAGGAACCCGGCCTTCCGCTTTTTGACGTAGAGACTCAGGAGCAGGGCTCGTTCTTCCTTGCTCACCACGAAGTCCTTGATGATGAGGGGATCCCGCTCCGAAAGGCCCGCCTCGTCCGCGATGGTTCCCGGAAGGACGCGTTCGACCACGTAGGAGTTCTTTCCCGTGGCGCTGACATGAATACCGAAGAACGGGGCAAGCAGCCGCTCCCGCAGGTCCCGGCGTACCGCGGTCTCCCCGGGGGAATAGGGCCGTGTCCGAAGGAGGATCCAGGATCTGCGCGTCGCGCCGGCGGACCGCGTGTCCACGGGCACGAGAGTCCCGGGGTCGTAGGAAAGAAGCACCGCCTGGGCTTCCGACAGGGTCTTGCACTCCTTGCCCGCCACTTTCACCAGGTCCCCCTCGGCGGGCGCAGCGGGAGATCCGTCCGGGTGGCGGTAGATGGCGGAAAGCCCGTCCCGGCCCTCGTAGGCGGCGATGCCCATCCAGGGATGTCGGACCTCGCCCCCCCGGAATAGGTCCGGCATGAGTCGGACGGCCCAGGTCGCGGGCACCGCGAAATTGAGCCCCTGGTATCTCGGCAAACCCGCGAAGACCACCCCGGCCAGCTCCCCTTCCGAGTCCAGCAGGGGCCCGCCGGAGTTGCCCGGATTGACCGCGGCGTCCACCTGGATGACCTCACCCAGGGGCAGGAAGCGCCGGCCCACGGCGGAAACGATCCCTGCCGTTAGGGTGTTGTCCAGGCCCACCGGGGATCCGATGGCGTAGATCCGGTCCCCGGGCTGGAATTCCCGGCGGCCGGTGAAAGAAAAGACGTAGGGCGGCTCCAGGTCGACCTTTATCAGGGCCAGGTCCATGACCTTGTCCCAGCCTACGACCCGGGCCGGAATCCGGTCGCTGGTCTGGCCCGGCAGGCGGATATAGAGACGGGAGTAGCCTTCGTACTCCGGATCCACCTCGCTTGATACCACATGGTAGTTCGTGAGCAGGAATCCCCGGGGATCCACGAAGAATCCCGAGCCGATGCCGCGGTCCGGCGTCCCGATGCCCTGGTCGATCCGGATGCCCCGGTTGACCCAGATCGTGACGGTGCCCTTCCGCATTTCCGCCATGGATACGGACACGGAGGACCAGGCGCGGGCCTCGGCCGTCAGGGATGCAGGAGCTATCGACTCTATGCGCTTCAGCACCTGGCGGTTTCCCAGGGTGCGGGCCCGTTCCGCGAAGATCCGCAGGGACTCGGGATCCCGGAATCCTGAATCCAGGGCCTCAAGGAAGATGAAGAGGCTCGCGGTCTCGGTGCCTTCTTCCCAAAGCCTCTCGGCCATGCGGTACGTCAGGTCGGCGTCGGAGAGGGAAATGGAAAATCCATCCGGAAGGCGGGAGAGGGTATCCGGGTCCTCCGACAGGAACCGCAGGGATCGGGCGTCCGTCCGCGCGGCCGCGAAGTCGCCCTCCGCCACCCGGGCTTCGTACCGGCGGGCAAGGGCCCCGGCGGATCGTCGGAGGACATCCTCCAACTGATCCACGGGCAGGACTGGATTGTTGGCCAGAAGGTGAAGCGCCGCCTCGATTCCCGCGGCGGGATCGTCCGCAGCCAAGCGCTCCAGCTCAGCCTGTTTCAGGCTTTCGTAGCGGGGCGCCGTGTCGGGCTCCGGTGCGGTAGAGCAGGATAGGAAAATCGACGCCGCGGCCGCCAGGGCGGCGGCAGCCCCCAGGTATCCCGGCCTCACTCCGCGGTCTCCGCCAGGACCTGGTCCCCGAATCGCACCACCCTGTACCGTACGGCTCCGCGCCTCCCGAATCCCGGCGAGGGCACGGAAGCACCGAAGTCGAACGGCTTCGCCCCTACCCACAGAACGCGTCCCCCCGAGTCCTGAACCAGGGGTATCTCCACGCCCCCGCGGATCACCCGGAGGATCCGCCCGCCCCGCACCAGGACCGCGGTATCCAGCCGGCCGTCGAAGCGCCGGGAGAATTCCCGAAGCTCGCCGCCGTCGCCCAGGGCCGTCGCCCGGGCATCCACGCGGCCGTCCCCGTCGTAGTCCCAGGTCCGCTCGAACGGAGGGGCCAGGTTTTCGGTATACTCGAAAACCCCGTCCAGGTCGAAATCCGCCTCGAATCGGTACGGAGCGGCCCCGGCGGCAGCAGCAGACGGCTTCGCATCAGCGGAGAACAGGTATCGGGATTCGTACAGACCGTCGCCGTCCATGTCCGCCAGCTCTTGCTGGGGTTTCCCGCCGCGGTAGACCAGGATACCGGCCCGGCCGTCGGCGGTGCGGATCCGGCCCAGTACGGGGATCCCCCGGTCCACGTCGGTCACGCTCATGGAGGCTCCGCGGCCGTCCGGACGTTCGGTGACCCGGAAGGCGGAGGCGGCGCAGGCCGTCTCGGAAGGGAACGGGGTCCCGGTCCGCCGTGGCGCGAACCCTTCCCCGGTCCCGCGGCCGGGGCCCGAGTACAGCTCCACCGCGGGGAAGGCCAGGGCGTCCGGGGAAAACAGGTATTCCCGCACGCCCTTCGGCGTTCTGTACAGGGCCCGGGCCAGGAACGGGTATTCACCGTATTCGAAGACCGTTTCCGCGCCGACCAGGGCCATGCGCCCGGACGCGGGCAGGGAGTCCCGGAACTTCAGGGCAAGTTCGGGGATTCCGTTCTGATCGAAATCCAGGGTCCAGGAGGCGATCTGACCGCCCTGGAACTCGGTGCGGGTTTCGAACAGCCCGTCGCCGTCGGTATCGTACCCCAACACTCCGGAGTACCGGGAGAAAGCGTCGGAAAAGGCCCCTCGGCCTTCGTCGCTCCGGAGCAGACCCCTCAGTTCCCGAAGATCCTCCCAAGAAAGAACCTCGAATCCGAAAAACTCCCGGACCGCCGCCGGGTCGTCGAGGATTCCCAACTCCAGGGCGAGCACCGCCGCCCGGGGGTTCTTCCTCCCCGGAGCCCGGTACTCCAGGACCAGGTCCCGCCGGGCCTCCTCGGAAGCGCGGAAGGGGGCGAGCAAGAGCAGGATCTCGGGATCCAGGAAGCGATAGAATCCCAGCCTTCCTTCGAGGCGACGGACCCGGGCCGCTATCGCTTCCGTGCGCGGAGTGCGGGACGCGAAGCCCAGGAGTTCCCGGGGTATCCGGGCATCCGAGGGGAAACGGTCCAGTCCGGAGTCCACGGCGGCCAGGAAGCCCTCCGCATCCCCCAGGAAGCGGAGGGCCCGGGTCCGCAGGTACAGGGCGTCCGAATCCGCCGTCAGCCCGGGACGGGAAGCCAGTCCGAGGGCCTCCTCGTACCGCTTGGTCCGCACCAGCACATGGGCGAGGAGCCGCGCGGCGTCATCCGGCGAGTAGCGCAGGAAGGCGCCGCCGGAAAGGGCGATCCTCAGCTCCCCCTCCGCGTCCGCCAGCGGCAGGCCGGACCGGAGGTCCGCCACCGCCAGGAGATACCGGGCATCCGCGTTGGCGGGATCGAGGTAGCGGGCTTCGTCGGAGGCTTCCCGGGCTCCCTCGGCATCCCCCGACTCCAGGGCTCGGACGGCCCGTTCGACCGCCGCGCGGGAGGCGGCCTGCCGCACGTTCAGCTCCATCGGGGGGCCTCCCGTGACCTGGGAGAATCCGAACGCCGCGCACGAGAGCAGGATGGCCGGTGCGAGGGCGCGCCGCATGGCTACTCCTTGTCGACCCGGGCGGGAAATCCCAGGAGCACGCGGATGTCGTCGTCCTGGAGGGTTTCCTTCTGGATGAGCTCCCGGGCCATGGCTTCCAGCTGGTCCTTGTGGTCCGTCAGGATGGAAAGGGCCCTGTCCCGCCCCTCGTCCAGGATGGTCCGCACCGAGGCGTCGATGTTCCGGGCCGTCTCCTCCGAGTAGTCCTTGTGCCGGGCGATCTCCTTGCCCAGGAAAATGGGTTCGTCCTCCTGGCCATAGGCGACGGCGCCCATCTTCGGGGACATGCCCCATTCGCAGACCATCTTCCGGGCGATTTCCGTGGCCTGGCGCAGGTCCTGCGCCGTACCGGTGGTCGTCTCTCCGTAGATGATGGACTCCGCCGCGTACCCTCCGTAGCACACCACGATCCGGTCCTTGAGTCGGGCGACGCTGTGGGAATAGGTATCCTTCTCCGGCAGGGACAGGGCCAGGCCCAGGGCCCGGCCCCGGGGTACGATGGTCACCTTGTGCAGAGGATCCGTGTGATCCAGGTAATAGTGCACCAGGGCGTGTCCCGCCTCGTGGTAGGCGGTAGCCAGCTTCTCCTCCTCCGTGAGGAAGAGACTGTATCGGGCGATGCCCATGAGGATCTTGTCCCGGGCGTCCTCGAAGTCCTCCATGCCCACCACCGTCTTGTCCCGGCGAACGGCGAAGAGGGCCGCCTCGTTGACCAGATTGGCCAGGTCCGCGCCGCTGGTGCCCGGGGTAGCCCGGGCAAGCCGTTTGAGGTCCGTGCCCGGCTCGACGGGGATCTTGTTCATGTGGATGGCCAGGATCTGCTCCCGCTCCTGAACGTCCGGCATGGCCACCACGACCTGCCGGTCGAAGCGCCCGGGCCGCAGGAGGGCCGGGTCCAGGACGTCGGGCCGGTTCGTCGCCGCCAGGATGATGACCCCGTCCTTGGTGTCGAAGCCGTCCATCTCCACCAGCATCTGGTTCAGGGTCTGCTCCCGTTCGTCATGGCCGCCTCCGTAGCCGGCGCCCCGGGTGCGGCCGACCGCGTCCAGCTCGTCGATGAACAGGATGCAGGGGGCGCTCTTTCGGCCCTGCTCGAAGAGGTCCCGGACCCGGCTCGCGCCCACGCCCACGAACATCTCCACGAAGTCGGAGCCGGACATGTGGAAAAAGGGGACGTTGGCTTCCCCGGCCACCGCCTTGGCCAGGAGGGTCTTGCCCGTGCCCGGCATGCCGACGAGGAGGACGCCCTTGGGGATACGGGCTCCTATCTTCACGAACTTCTGGGGGTTCTTGAGGTAGTCCACGACCTCCGTCAGCTCGTACTTGGCCTCCTTCTGGCCGGCCACGTCGTCGAAGTTGGTCTTCTTGGATGCGTCGAGGTAGCGCTTCGCCCGGCTCTTCCCGAAGGAAAAGGCCTTGTTGTTGCCCTGGAACTGCCGGAGCATCATCCAGATGAGGAAAAACCCGAAGATCCAGGGAAGGGTTTCCAGCAGGACCTGGAGCACGCTCACCCCTCGAACGGCCCCTTCGATGGACACCCCGCTCTCCCGGAGGGTTTTGACCAGGTCCAGGTCGGTATAGGGGATCCGGGTCCGGAACAGGGCCGTGTTGCCGGTCTTCCCGCGCAGCTTGCCCTCGATTTCCGACTCGTCGACGATCTTCACCGCCTCCACGTTACCCTGCTCCAGGTAGGACAGGAAGGCGGAATACGAGATCTCGTTGGCGGCGGTTTTCTGGTCCGTCAGGAAAAACACGGAAAACGCCCCCATCAGGGCGATGAAGAGGATCAGGGCGAAGCGGTTGCCCCGGGGGGGGCCTTCCAGGGGTTTCCTCGGCGGCTGCTCGTTCTTGTCGTTGTCCAGGCTCATGGCGCTTCTGCGCTCCTTTCTGTCTATCGGAACGGGCCTATCCCCGTGATTTCAACATCCAGGCGGAGCCGGGACGGATCGAGCGGATCCGGTCCCGGCCGGAATCGGTTCCGGCTTCCAGCGGCGGACCCCAGGACTCCAACGATCCCGAGGCGATCCACCAGGACCGGAACGAGATCCCGCCTCTCCCGCAGGATCGACAGGTCCGCAAGGACCTCGTCCAGGGGTTTCCGGCCCCCGCGAATCGCCAGCTGATCCCCCGGTAGCCGGGAACGGATCGTCAGGGGGAACTCGAAGGTCCCCTCGGCCGGTCCGGCGGCGCCTTCGCGGAAGTATACCGTACAAGAGCCGCCCGTATCAATTCGGAGGGTTCCGGGCCGCTCGAACAGGAACGAGTACCCCGCCGCGAAGGTTACATTCCGGCCGGATTCCCGAAAGTCCCCGGAGGATCGGTCCTCGGTCTGCCGGGACACCAGGGAAACCACGCGGACACGGTCGCCGTCCTCCAGAAACCGGAGTCCCATCCCCTGGGCGAGGATGCGGGGTCCGGACGCGCCGATTGATCCCGCATACGACACGGCGGCGCTGCGAACGAGGGCGTAGGGTACCCGGCGACCTGCGGCGGCAAGCCTTCCCGCCTCATGCGTAAGGGCGCGGATCCGCAGGGCGGGGTGGGCCGCCCGGAACTCCGCCGCGGAGAAGGAACTCTGCCCCTGCTCCCGGAGCGCCGGAAGTTCCCGCTCGGTCATGGCGGAAAGGAGGTCCTCGTCCAGCCGGCTCTTCTCCGCCAAGGCCGCCAGGGCTTTCCGGAATCCCGGAAGCACCCTCTCCACGGAGGGGATCAGGCGTCGGCGGATCCGGTTCCGGAGGTAGTCTTCCCCCGCGTTGGTGGAATCTTCGCTCCAGACTTCTCCCCGTTCCCGAAGGTAGCGGATCAGCATCCGCTTGGGCAGGGTCAGGAAGGGGCGAAGGAAGGGCGGCCGGTCCACCGGAATCCCCCGGAGCCCCGCGGTTCCGGATCCGGAGAGGATCCTGATTAGCAGGGTTTCCGCCTGATCGTCCCGGGTATGTGCCGTCAGGACGCGCTCGCAGCCGAACCTGCGGGCTGCGGCTTCCAGGACCGCGTACCGGTATCCCCGGGCCTCCGCCTCCAGGCTGGTCCCGAGCCGCGCCGACCGCTCTACGAGAGCCTCGGAGGGTGCCGGGGAGGCCTCGCAGGGGATGCCCAGACGGGCGCAGAGGTCTTCCACGAAGGCGCGCTCATTCTCCCGCTCCGGGGCAGGCCGGATGCCATGGTCGACCCAGGCGGCATGAATCCGGAGGCCCAGGCCGGGAGCCGAGGCCCGAGCCGCGAGGAGCAGGGCCGTGGAGTCCGCGCCGCCGGAAACGGCCACAAGAATGGAAACGCCGCGCAGACCGCGCTTCGCGAGGAAGGCGGAAAGGCGGCGTTCGACGATGCTTTGCCTGCCGGGCATGCCGTCCGGACCGGAAAAACGCGTACGGCTTATGCCTTCTTCTCCGGGGCGGGAGCGGCGCCGGGGGCGGGAGCGGTGCCGGGGGCGGCACCCGGGACGGCGCCGGCAGCGGGAACTGCGCCCTCGCCGGCGACAACCTCGGCTTCCTCGACGACCGGTGCGGCCTCGATCTTGGCGAACTTGACCAGGGCGACGACCTGGTCCCCGGAGTTCAGGATCTTCACATTCGGCAGGCTGATGTCCCGGACATGGATGGAATGGTTGGCCTCGAGTCCGGACACGTCCAGCTCGATCTTTCCGGGAAGGTCCCGGGGAAGGCACTCCACCTCGACTTCGTGCACCGGGGATTCCAGGATCCCGCCCTCCCGCACCCCGACCGGCACGCCCTGGAGATGGATGGATACCCGGGCGCGGATGGTCTGGTCCTGTTCGACCTCGAAGAAGTCCACGTGCAGCAGGGTGCCCCGAAGCCAGTTGACCTGGCGGTCCTTGATGAAGGCCTCCGTGGTCTTCCCGTCGATGTTGAGCTTGAGGATGGTGCTCTCGGATACGCCGGCTACGGCCTTGGCGAACTCCGCGCCGTCCAGCAGGATGGGACGGGACTGGCCGTGGCGGTCGTAGATGACCGCGGGGAGTTTTCCCTCCGCACGCAGGCGGCGGACCTGGCCCTTCGTGGCGGTCGGGCGGGATACAGCGGTCAACAATGTCTGGCTCATGAAGTATTCTCCTTATTGCGTAGCTTTTCGAAATGCACCGCATTGCGAAAAACCCTCGGTTGTTACCCGATTTCTGGGACGGCAGGATTCGAACCTGCGAATGGCGGAACCAAAGCCCGCTGACTTACCACTTGTCGACGTCCCACGGATGCAGGCGGTCCGGAGCGGCCTAGGGGGCCGGTTCCTCCTCGAAATTTTCAGGATTTCCGAAGGCTTCCAGGATCTTATCCTGCAAACGCTGACGGAAATCCGGGCATATAGGATGGGCGATGTCCTTGTATTCGCCGGTCCGGGTCTTGCGGCTCGGCATGGCGATGAACACTCCCGTCTTGCCTTCGATCACCTTCACGTTGTGGACCACGAAACATTCGTCGAACGTCACGGTCACATAGCCCTTGAGCTTCCCCTCGCTGGTTACCTTCCGGATGCGGATATCCGTGATCTCCATACGATGCCTCTCCTTGACGAGGATCCCCCCACGGGCGGGGCCCCGCTTTCGCGGGCGGAAACACTCTTTATTCTAACCTCGGGACCGGCATGCGCGCAAGCGGCGCCGCTGCCTCCGCGATCCACCGGCCCTTGTCACCCTCCCGTTCGTTCAAGGTCGTCGCGGCTCGATCCGCCGCGGATTCCTCTCCATAGACTCCGAAAACCGCGCTTCCCGACCCCGTCAGGCCGGAGAACTGGGCTCCCGTATCCTTCACGGCCTCCATGGCTCGCCGAAGTTCCGCGTTCCCCGGAGCCAGGGCGTCGTAGAAATCGTTCCGGAAGGTCCAAAACCCCGGACTCCTCCGGTATTCGGCCTGGAGCCGAACGCCGTCCGGTGCCGTTCCACCCGTCTGCGAAACCGAACTCCGGGCCGTGTCCACCGCCGCGTAGGCCTCCGCGGTTCGACTCGGGAACCCCGGGAACAGCACGACCAGGAAGTAATCCGACCGGGCTTCCGCGGCCTCCACGACCTCTCCCCGCCCGGACACGATCGCGCAGGGGCCGCCCAGGAAAAACGGCACGTCGGACCCCACGGAAACCGCCAGATTCGCGAGGTGAGCAGGCGAAAGCCTTCCCCCGAATGCCAGGTTCAAGGCCTTCAACGCCGCGGCCGCGTCGCTGGATCCGCCCCCCAGTCCCGCCCCCGCGGGTATCCTCTTGCGCACCCGGATATCCAGGCCCGCGGAGGAACCGGCGGCGTCCAGGAAAGCACGGGACGCCCGCAGGATCGTGTTCTCCGCCGCCGGGCAGTCGAATTCCCCGGAAATCCGGATCTCCCCCGAAGGGGTCAGCCGGATGTCCAGGGTATCGCACAGGGAAACCGCCTGGAACAGGCTGAGCAAGTCGTGAAACCCGTCCGGACGCTTACCCAGCACCTGGAGGTGCAGGTTGACCTTGGCGGGCGCCTCTACGACAACCCTCATATCCATGGCGGGCCACGATACTACGGGAAAGCCGTCCGTGTCAAACCGGCGCCCCGCGTAGGTAATGGCAGCCCAAGGATTTCGGGTTGGCCTCAGCGGCCCGCACGATCCGGGAAGCCGTCTCCACCGCGTTGCGCAACTCCAGGAGCGGACGCGACAGGCGCGCCTGGCGGTAAAAACTGTCCAGCCGGTGGGCCAGGTAGTTGAGGTCGGCCTTGGCCCGGGCCAGGCGCTTGCGGGTGCGGACGATTCCCGCGTAATCCCACATGGTCATCTGGATATTCAGCAGGTCGTGGTAGACGAGGATGGGATCCGCCGCCTCTTCCTCGGCCGGGAAGACCCAGTCCGGTATGCTCTGAAGGAGGGGCAGGCCCGGGCGATCGGTCTCGCCCGCCGCCGCCTTTCCGGACCTCAGCCCGAACACGAGGCCCTCGAGAAGGGAAACCGAGGCCAGACGGTTCGCACCGTGGACCCCGGTACAGGCGGTTTCCCCGGCCGCGTAGAGCCCCGGGATGGTCGTGCGGCCCTCCATGTCCGTCATCACGCCTCCGCAGAAGTAGTGCGCCGCGGGCACCACGGGGATGGGTTCCCGGGTCATGTCGATCCCTGCCTTGAGGCAGGTCTCGTGGATGCTGGGGAACCGGTCCTGGGGGTCCACCTTCAGGAGGGACGTATCCAGGAGCACGTAG
>JBFZER010000005.1:0-2681 GCA_041306765.1 Spirochaetota bacterium
GAGATGAAGGGATAGTACTGCAGGGTGTCGGCGAGGACTATGCCGAAGAGGCCGTATACCTGCGGAAGATTGATCCCCGCCGATACCAGGAAGTTCCGCAGGAATCCGTTGCGGCCGAGCATGGTTATCCATGAATAGGCGCCTATGAAGGGCGGAGAAAGCAGGGCCAGGATGGAGAGGGTTGAAAGGAGATTGGAACCCCGAATCCTGTATCGCGTCGTGAAGAAGGCCAGGGGGATTCCCAGCACTGAGGAGAAGAAGGTTACCAGAACCGCAACGCTCATCGAGTGGCTGAAGGCCCTGAGGTAATAGGCCCTGCCGAAGAATTCCTTCCAGTTGGCGAAGGAGGCGGCACCCGTCTCCTTGTCCGCGAAGGAATACCTGAATATATCGGACAGGGGGTAGATAAGGAAGACTACGACTATTGCGAATCCCGCGAAGATCACCAGGGACCAGATATCCGCCCTTTTCTTCCTGCCCCACTCCATCACGGACGTCCTCTTCCCAGCCGCGCTCCCGTTTCCACGTCGAATAGAAGGCAGGCCTCGGGGGGAACGGAGAATTCCACGGAGGAGCCGATATCGGGCATGTCCGACTTCCTGGGCCTGTGGCGTTCTATCACGATCGTCCTGCCGAGAACGTCCATCTCCAGGCTCGCGACCGTGCCCAGGAACGAGGTCGAGGTGATGGTGCCCGATAGCCTGTTCAGGCCCCGCGTCTCGGCGTTCGTCTCGACGATGTCCTCCGGCCGGAAGGTGAGAATGGCGGAGCCCCGGCCTTCGGTGCCCGCGGCCGGAACGGCGAACGTGACGTTGCCGGAAACCGCCTTGCGCAGGCCTTTGTCCAGCGTTTCGCCAAGCTCGACCTCCAGCCTGTTGATCTTTCCGACGAAGGTCGCAACGAACAGGTTTGCCGGGTCCTTGTAGATCTCCCAGGGGGCGCCGACCTGTTGTATCTTGCCGAAATTGACTACGGCGATCCTGTCGGAGATGACGAGGGCTTCCTCCTGGTCGTGGGTTACATAGATGGCGGTGATACCCAGAGCCTTCTGGACCGCGCGGATTTCGTCCCGCATCTCGACCCGGAGCTTGGCGTCGAGATTGGAGAGGGGCTCGTCGAAAAGGAGAACCCTCGGCTCTATCGCCATGGCTCGGGCAAGCCCGACTCTTTGCTGCTGCCCCCCGGAGAGCTTGTCGGGAGTCCTCGCCTCGTAGCCCTCGAGATGGACGCTCTTGAGAGCGGTCTTCACCTTCCTGGAAATCTCATCCGCGGACAGCTTCCGGACCTTCAAGCCGTAGGCGACGTTCTCGAACACCGTCATGTGGGGAAAGACCGCGTAGTTCTGGAATACCATCCCGGTATTCCGGCGGTAGGCGGGAACCTCGTTGATGAGTTCCTCGCCTATATAGATATCTCCCGCGTCCTGTCGGTAGAAGCCCGCTATCGTACGCAGGAGGGTGGTCTTCCCGCAGCCCGAGGGACCGAGGAGGGTGAAGAACTCGCCCCTCTCGATATCCAGATTGATGGCGGAAAGGGCGACGAGCTCGCCAAAACGTTTCTCGACACCCGCGATTCGTATCGTCGTCATCGGCAACTCCGGGTAGCATCGTCTGGAGCGATGAAACGAAAAACTCCGGGAAGGCTTAGGCCTCCCCGGAGAAAATGACCGGCCTGGGCTAGAGGTTGAGCTCCATGGCGATGTTCACGTACCGCTTGACGAAGGCGTCCTTGTTCTTGGCGGCCCAGCCGAAATCGTAGGGAACGGTCTTGATCTTGGAAAGCGCGGGAAGGCCCTTGGGATCCTTGGCGTCGATCCTGACCGGCCTGCGCGCCATGGTATCCACCAGGAATTCCTGGACGGGCTTGGAAAGGCACCAGTCGATGAATTTCTTGGCGTTCTCGAGGTTCGGGGCTCCCTTGAGCAGGGCTATGCCGTCGGGTGCCGCGACCGTGCCGTCCTCCGGATAGATGATGGCCACGGGACCGCCGCCCGAGAAGAACCGGAAGGCGTTGTCCTCCAGCGTGATGCCCACGGCCTGTTCGCCGTCATTCACGAACTTGGGGACGGACCCCGACGAGGCCGAGATGACCATGTTCTTCATGATCCCCTGGTAGACGTCCCAGCCCTTCTCCCCGTAGATGGAGACGACGTTGGCCAGCTGCATGTAGGACGAGCCGGACTTGTCCGCCCGGGCGGAGGAAATCAGCTTCTTGAAACGAGCATCGGTCAGATCGGTCCACTTGCGGGGATACTTGTCCGGGCTGAGCATCTTCGTGTTGACGATGAATACGTTCATGATGCCGGTGTAGGGAAGCCAGTTCGTTCCCACCTTGTAAACCGGGGCGATCTTGTCCCAGTCCTTGGGGGTGTAGGGCGCGAGTATCTGGTTTTCGGCCTCGAGCTGTTCACCGCCGATGCTCCAGATCACGTCTGCCTGGGGATTCCCGCTCTCAGCCTTCGCGCGTTTGATGATGTCACCGGAGCCAAGCTTGACATAGTTGACCTTGATACCCGTATCCTTCTCGAACATCGGGACCAGGGCATTGATGATGGACTCTTCATGGGCTGTATAGACCACTACCTCGTTGGGAGCCGCCCAGGCCGAAAGGGCCATGGCGAAGCAGATCAGCACTGCGAATACACGTTTCATCGGGGCCTCCTTAGATGCACGCTGCAAAGG
>JBFZER010000006.1:0-2579 GCA_041306765.1 Spirochaetota bacterium
CCTTTGAACGGATTGTGCACTGGAGCCTGGCGATATCGTGCCTGCTCCTGTGCGTCTCGGGACTGGGGATGATGTTCCACTCCCTGAACTGGATCGGGGAGATTTTCGGAGGTCTCCGGTCCCTGAAGTACATTCACAACTTCACGGGCCTGTGGTTCGGGGCATCTTTGGTCTTCGCCATCGGGATGTGGTGGAGGGAGGCGGGGGTGTTCTCCATGCCGGAGGACCTGGATTGGATGATGTGCGGCGGCGGGTACCTGTGGCACGTGGACAAGGTTCCGGAGGTGGGGAAGTACAACCCGGGTCAGAAGGCCTTCTTCCTGGCGGTGGCCGGGGGCGGGGTCCTGATGTTCGTGACGGGTTTGATCATGTGGTTCCCGCTGAGTTTTCCGGCTGGTCTGGTGCGATGGATGTTCGTTTTCCACGCCCTGGGGTTCGTGACGATCTTCGCGTTCTTCTTCGTGCACCTGTACCTGGGGACGGTGGGTTCCCCCGGTTCGCTCCCGGCGATGACGACGGGGTGGGTGACCCGGGCGTGGCTGAAGAAGCAGCACCCCAAGTGGCTCAAGGAGATGGAGCACGAGGGGAAGCTGGTGGTCTATGGCGAGGAGAAGGCCGGCGGCGGGCACTGAGGCCCGGCGTTTGACCATCCGATGACAGCATGGGGGGGCGGATTTGAAATCCGTCCCCCTTCCTTTCTTGGTGGCCTGCCCCCCCGGGGCGGGCCTTTTTTCGTCTCCCGGGCGCGGGGGCTGTCACGGAGACCTCCGCTGCGGTTTTCCGGATTTGGTGCCGAGTGCTTTTGCCTTCCTTCCCGCCTCCCTGCCGTGCTATAAAGGGCCACCACGGCAAGGAGGTTGTGCGATGACGAGACGTATCCCATCCTGGGCAACAGCATTGCTTTGCGTTCTCATCCTGGCTGCATGGACCGGCTTGGCCCCCGCGCAGCCGCCCGTCGGCGGGACGCTTCCCGACTTCACCCTGTCTGCGCCGAAGGACGGCGGCGAAAAAAGCTACCTGGGCCTTTCCTGGCTCGGCGGCTCCTTCCGGGTCCCCGAGCTGAAGACGCAGGTCGTGCTCATCGAGGTCTTCAGCATGTACTGCCCCTACTGCCAGGCCGACGCGCCCAAGGTGAACCGGCTTTACGCGATGATCGAGGGCAGCCCGAACTGGAAGGGAAAGATCAAGATCATCGGCATCGGGGCGGGCAATTCGCCCTACGAGGTCGGCGTCTTCAAGAAGAAGTACAACGTTTCCTTTCCCCTCTTCCCCGACCAGGATTTCAAGATCCACAAGCTTCTCGGCGACGTGCGGACCCCCTACTTCATCGGGGTCCGGATCCGGCCCGACGGGTCGCACTCGGTCTTCTACTCGAAGCTGGGCGGTTTCGACAACGTAGACGCGTTCCTGAATTCCCTGGTCAAGCTGTCGGGACTCCAGTAGGAGGTGGAAGCCATGCGGTGCAGGAAGATCTTTTGGCTCGTTGTCGCCGCCTGTGTGATCACGGCCTTTTCCGTCCAGGAGGCGTTGGCCCTCTCGGATGCCTACAAGGGCAACATCTACCAGACGGGGATCCTCAAGCCCACGGACAGCAAGCTCAAGGTAAAGGTGGGAGGGAAAGCGCCGGACTTCACCCTGCCCTCGGTGGGGGGCGAGCGGGTGACCCTGAGTTCCTTCCGAGGGAAGAAGAACGTGGTCCTCTCCTTCGTTCCCGCCGCCTGGACGCCCGTCTGCTCCGACCAGTGGCCGGGGTACAACATCGTGAAGGACCTCTTCGACGAGCGTGACGCGATCCTCCTGGGCATCACGGTGGACAGCATCCCCACCCTCTTCTCCTGGACGAGGCAGATGGGGGATCTGTGGTTCCCGGTCCTGTCGGATTTCTGGCCCCACGGCGCCGCGGCGAAGCGCTACGGTATCCTCCGGTCCGACGGGACCTCCGAGCGGTCCCTGTTCGTCATCGACAAGCGGGGGATCATCCGCTACATCGACGTCCACGACATCAACCAGCGGCCGTCCCTGGAGGACCTGGTCAAGGCGCTGGAAAAGCTGCACTGAAGACCGGCGAAGGGGGGAGGGATGCTTCCGGCCGCCGGGGCGGGGAGGAATCCATGGGGGGTGAAAAGGAGACCCGCCGGCAGAAGGACGTCTCGCGGCTTCTGCGGGAAAAGAAGAAAATTCAGCGGGACAAAATCCGGAAGGCGAAGAAGAAATAGGATCCCATGACGAACACAACCTGGTCGGAGGCGGACCTGCGCCAGATGGCCCAGACAGGCCTCTCCGCCGCAGCGGCGGAAGAGCAACTGGAACGGTTCCGGGCCGGCGCCCCGCCGCTCCGGCTCGACCGGCCCTGCACCGCCGGGGACGGGATCTGGGTCCTGTCGCCCCTGGAGCAGGAGCAATGCGAACGGGACTTTGAAGAGGTCGTCCGCACGGGGCGCATGATGAAGTTCGTCCCCGCCTCCGGCGCCGCGAGCCGCATGTTCCGAGACTGGCACCGGGCCTGCGCGGTGCGGGCCTTCGGCTCTGCGGAGGAGGAGACGTCGTTTCTGCAATCGCTGCCGGATTACGCCTTCTGC
>JBFZER010000007.1:0-6914 GCA_041306765.1 Spirochaetota bacterium
GCCGTGGTCTCGAGGGCCACGAACCTCCCGGTGGTCCTCATGGCCCACGAGGTCCTGGATCCCGCGGGGGCTCGTCGGGGCCTGGTGGGCATCCAGATCGACCTGGGCAAGCTCTCCCAGATCGCGCTTTCCATGAAGTCCGGGCATACCGGGTACGGCTGGATCGCGGACAAGGACGGTCTGGTGATCGCCCACCCCAACAAGGACGTGGCCATGAGCCTCGTGCTTTCGGAGACGGACGCCAAGGGGTACAAGGGGCTGTCCGCCCTGGGACGGCGCTTCCAGGCCGAGGAATCGGGGGTGGGGCATTACAGCACCCCGGACGGGCGGGACGTGACCACCTTCTTCGTGAAGGTCCCGAGCAGCCCGGGCTGGGCGTTGGCCCTGACCCAGGAGACCCGGGAGATCCGCCGGACCGCCACGGAGCTCGTGGAGGTCCTGATCGTGACCGTCGTCGCGGCCCTGGTCCTGTCCATCCTGATCTCCGTCCTGGTGGCCCGGAGCGTGGCCAGGCCCGTGGACCATGTCCGCGTCTCGGTGGAGCACGTGTCCCGGGGCGAACTCGGCAAGGCCCGCCTGGTCTCGGACTATTCCCGCAAGGTCCTGGACCGGGGGGACGAAGTCGGGGCCATCGCCGTGGCCATCAACGAGATGATCGAGGCCCTGGTCCGGATCGCCACGGACATCCGTCAGGCGTCCGGCCAGGTGTCCACGGGATCCCAGGAACTTTCCAGCACGGCCCAGGGCCTGTCCCAGGGGGCCACGGAACAGGCCGCCAGCGTGGAGGAGCTCTCCGCGTCCGTGGAGGAACTGGCCTCGACGATCAAGCAGAACGCGGACAACACCACCCAGGCGGACTCCCTGGCCCAGCGGGTGGCCCGGAGCGCCGAGGATTCCGGAAGGGCCGTGGCGAAGACCTCCGAGAGCATGGGCGAGATTGCGGCCCGGATCTCCATCATCGAGGAGATCGCCCGGCAGACCAACCTGCTGGCCCTCAATGCGGCCATCGAGGCCGCCCGGGCCGGAGAAGCCGGCAAGGGCTTCGCGGTGGTGGCCAGCGAGGTGCGCAAGCTCGCGGAACGGAGCCAGAAGGCCGCCCAGGAAATCAACGGGCTTTCCAAGGACAGCGTATCGGTAGCCCAGGAGGCCGGGAAGCTGCTTTCGGAGCTGGTCCCGGACATAAAGAAGGCGGCGGACCTCATCCAGGAAATTTCGGCGGCGTCCAACGAACAGTCCGGCGGGGCGGAGCAGATATCCAAGGGCATAACCCAGATGGACATGGTGGTCCAGCAGAACGCCTCGGCCAGCGAGGAGCTAGCGGGAACCAGCGAGGAGCTGGCTTCCCAGGCCCAGCTCATGGCCGATACGGTCGCGTTCTTCAAGCTGGACGGGACGGGAGCCGAGGGAGGACCGGCCCGCCGGGCGGCGATCCCCGCCGCGGACACCCGGGTCTCCGGCGGCCGGACCGCGGAGACACCGCGCAGGATTTCGGCCCCGACGGCCCCGGCGGGGGAGGGCGCAGCGCCGAAATCCGCGCGAGCCTCGAAGGCCCCCCCGAAGCCGGCTGCCCCGGCCGATGGATCCGGGCAATCGCCGAAGCTTGCTTCGGCTCCGCGCGAGACGGGGCAGCGCCCGTCTCGCGGCGACGAAGCTCGCCGGGCTTCGTCGAGTTCGCCGAGCCGGTCAGACGCCACGGGCATCACCCTGAAGCCGGCCCGGGATACCGAGGACTCTGAGTTCGAGGAGTTCTAACCGTGGCGCGCCTGCGGCTCACCACGGTTGATCGGTCACGCGGTAGCGCGACCGGCTGCCCCGGAAAATCTGCGCCTTCGGCGTTCAAGCCGGGAGACTAAGCCGCAGGACCGCCAGGGTCGAAGTCTCCGGGTCGAAGGGTTCCCCGTCCCAGCCTGATTCCAAGGCGTCGGTCCGGAATCCCCGGCGCTCAGCCAGGTCCGCGACCGCCGCCGCGAAGATCGGCAGAAGCCGCGCCAGGCCTTCGGACAAGGTTCGCCCGGTCCTGTCCAAGAGCCGGGTGCCGAACTCCACATATCCTTCCTCGTACCGGTAGGATCTCTCGAAGATCCAGTCCGAAGTTTCGAGGCGGGGAAGGACTTCGGGCCGTTCCGCCAGGATCCGACGGTAGTTCAGGACTTGAACCACGAGGAAACCGCCCGGGGCAAGTACCCGCCCTGCCTGCCTCAGGAACTCCTCCACCTCCTCCTCATTTCGGAGGTGGGGCAGGGTATTTCCCAGGCAGGTGACCGCGTCCCATGCGCCTGTCGGGAAAAGCCGCTCCAGGTCGAGCATGCCGCCGGTCTCGAACCGGGGCGGAACCGGGCCGTCCGGGTGACCCGCACCCGCCCGTGCGGCTTTGATCATCGCCGTCGAGGGATCGATCCCCGCGGCCCGGAACCCGGCCGCGGCGAAGACCCGGGGATGGGCTCCCGCGGCACAGCCGACATCCAGGATCCGGCCGTCCGGGGACAGGCCGGAACGGAGCAGGTACCCGACGGTGCCGGGGTGGACCGGAAAGAGTTCGTCGTAGGCCCGGGTTAGCCCGGAATACACGTCGCCGACGCCGTTCCTTTTTGCGGGCATATTGCATTCTAGCCCCGAGGTCTCTACGCTGTATACATGGAACCCACCCGCTTCGCCCGCACGACGACCCTGGCGGCCAAGATCATACGCATCCTGGTACTCTGCCTCACCCTGGGTCTCGGAGTCGCCGCCCTGCTGTTCGGCATGGTGCTCACCTCTTCGCGCCAGGAGGTCACCCGGGAAAGTCTGAACCAGGAAGCGGTCATGCTGCAGACCGCCATAGAGAACTTCATGCTCCCCGGGGAGGCGCCGATCGCGGTCCAGTTCTTCCGGGAGATCGAAGGGGCCAATCCCAGGGTGCGGATCTCCCTGTACCGCAGGAACGGGGAGATAGCGTTCTCCGACAGCCAGACGATCCAACAGGTCAACGACAAGCTGGGCAGGAAGTTCTTTGCCATCCGGTCGGGACCCGCCCTGGAGATGCAGATGCCCCCGGACTCCGTCCATTTCCCGAAGGCCGTGTCCATGCCGCCGGAAGACGTCTTCTTTCGCCAGGATGACGAGGCGGCTTCGTACATCAAGATCTATCGGCCCCTGATCAACCTTCCGAAATGTACGGCCTGCCACGGCGCGGATCATACGATACGCGGGGTCATAGGCATCCAGTTCGACATCAGCGCCTTCGTGAAATCGGAGAACCTGGCACTTGCCTCCGGCGGCGCCGGCTTCCTGGTCCTTACCATAATCCTGGCCGCCGTCCTCGGGAGCATCATGAACCGGGGGGTCGCGGCCCCCGTGGCCGCCATCGGCAGGGTCTGCGCCCGGGTGACGGAAGGGGATTTCGGCGGCGTAGTGACCGTCCGGGGCAACGACGAGATAGCCCGGCTGGGCCGGCAGGTGAACGACATGGTGCGGGGGCTGCGGGAGCGCTCCGAGTTGACCAAGTACGTCTCCGCGGGCACCATCGGAGCGATCCAGGATTCCCAGGAACCCAAGCGGGTCCGCAAGACCCTGCTCTTCACGGACGTGCGGGGTTTCACCTCCTACACCGGCTCCCACGATGCTGAGCGGGTGGTCGGGATCCTGAACAAGCTCCTGGAGGAGCAGTCCCGGATCATCCACGAGCACCAGGGGGACGTGGACAAATTCGTGGGGGACGAGGTGGTCTCGGTGTTCTCCGGGGAGGACAGCCCCCTGCGGGCATGCAAGGCCGCCCGGGCGATCATGGCCGCCGCCCGGGAAGGACGGGAAGCCTACGACGGTCTGGCCCTGGGTGCCGGGATCGCCAGCGGCGAGGTGATCCAGGGCATGATCGGCTCTGCCCGGCGGGCGGACTTCACCGTGATCGGGGCCTCCGTGAACATCGCCGCCCGGCTCTGCGGTCTGGCCAAGCCCGGGCAGATCCTGGTTGCCCGGGACGCCCGGGACGCGGTCGGCCCGGCTCCCGGGTTCGCCTTCCAGGGACCCTTCAAGACGGCCCTCAAGGGGGTCGAAGGACCCAGCATAATCTATTCCCTGGAGTCATGAGGAGGCGCGTCATGATGGAGAGTAAGGACAGGGGTCCGGGCATCCGGTCCGCCCGATGGGTGAGCCGGGACCGGCGTTCGGGTATCCTGTTTGCCGGGGCCGCGGTTCTCGCGGCGGCCGTCGTCTCGGCTTTCCTGTCCGCCTGCACCCCGGGGGCACCGAAGGGGCGGGTGCCCGCGGACTGGACCTCCTGGCGCAAGCCCGTGGACAAGGTCCTGAATTATACGATCCCGGGGCACGGGGACAAGGCCCGGGTGATCCACATCAACCCGGCGGGCTGGGACTACGCGGTGGGCGCGGCGGCCGGCCGGCTCGAGTTTCCCGTGGGCACCATCGTCGTCAAGGAAATCTACGCCTCCGGCAACCCGGCCCCGGGCGAGAAGCCGACCACCCTGGACGTCATGATCAAGGCCCCGGACGACCCGGACGCCCGGGGCGGCTGGGTATGGGTGGTCAAGGACCTGGCATCCGGGAAGGAGACCGTGATTACCACGACCTTCTGCCAGTCCTGCCACGGGAACGCCAACTCCCCCCATCCCTACGGCGATCGGAACACAAAGGGCGTATTCCGGGATTATCTGTATTTCCCGCCCTTGCCGGGGACTTGACCCTGGGATCGAGGCGGGGGTACAGCTAAGGCAACATGAGCCAAGCATCCTTCTCATCCCTTTTACGGGGAGCCTTCTCCCCGAAACTGCTCCACGTGCTTCGCGCCGGCTACACCCGGGAGATGTTCCTGAAGGACCTGTTCGCCGGACTCACCGTCGGCGTGGTCGCCCTGCCCCTGGCCATGGCCTTCGCCATCGGGGCGGGGGCCAGCCCGGCCCAGGGCCTGTATACCGCCATCATCGCGGGATTCCTGATGGCCGTCCTGGGCGGATCCCGGTACCAGGTTTCAGGTCCGACCGGGGCCTTCGTGGTCATCATCGCGGGGGTCATCGTACAGCACGGGATGGGCGGCTTGATCACGGCGACCCTCCTGGCGGGGATCATCCTGGTGATCCTGGGGGTTTCCGGACTCGGAAAGCTCATCAAGTACATCCCCTACCCCGTGACCACGGGGTTCACCACCGGCATCGGGCTCATCATAGCGGGAGGCCAGCTGAAGGACTTCCTGGGACTCTCGATTCCCCGTCCCTCCGCGGAGTTCTTCGAGAGGGTCGGGGAGGTGGTCGAGTACGGTTCCACCCTGTCGCCGGCCACCGTGGCCGTCGGCGCGGGGACCCTGGCGGTCATCGTCCTGATCCGCAGGCACACGCCGCGCATCCCCGCCGCGGTGACCGCCGTCGCCCTGGGAGCCGCGGCGGTCTGGATCTTCCGGATCCCCGTCCAGACCATCGGCACCAAGTACGGGGAACTGCCCGGGGGCTTCCCCGCCCCGGTCCTGCCGGACCTCCGTCTGGCCACCATCCGGGACGTCTTTCCCAGCGCCTTGACCATCGCCCTTCTGGGAGCCATAGAGTCCCTGCTGTCCGCGGTGGTCGCGGACGGCATGACCGGAGACCGCCACGACGCCGGCACCGAGCTCACGGCCCAGGGAATCGGCAATGTGGCCGTCGCGCTGTTCGGCGGCATCCCCGCCACGGGCGCCATAGCCCGCACGGCGACCAACATCAAGAACGGCGCCCGAACCCCGGTCTCCGGGATCATCCATTCCCTGGTGCTCCTGACCTTCGCGCTGTTCCTTTCCAAGGCGGCCTCCGCGATACCCCTGGCA
Source organism: Spirochaetota bacterium (assembly GCA_041306765.1). Taxonomy (GTDB): domain Bacteria; phylum Spirochaetota; class Spirochaetia; order Treponematales; family UBA12059; genus JAAYUR01. The sequence continues at coordinate 5,783 of JBFZER010000007.1, forward strand.
AGCCTCTCTGCGGTCCTTCTGGTGGTGGCCTGGGACATGAGCGAGCTGCCCCGGTTCCTGGGCATGCGCAGGGCCCCGAAGAGCGACCTGGCGGTGATGCTCACCACCTTCGCCCTGACCGTGGCCATTGACCTGACCGTGGCAGTGCAGGTGGGGGTTCTCCTGGCCGTGTTCCTCTTCCTCCGCCGAACCTCCGAGACTTCCAGCGTCAACTCCATCCGGGAAATGCTGGAGTCCGAGGAGGCGGACACCCCCGAGGATCCCGAGGCCATGGGGAGGAAGACCGTCCCGGCGGGCTGCGAGGTGTTCGAGATCGAGGGCCCCTTCTTCTTCGGCACCGCGGACCTGCTCCAGGACACCCTGACGGACCTGGAAAAGCCCCCGAAGGTCTTCATCCTGCGCCTTCGAAAGGTGCCCGCCGTGGACGCCACGGGCCTGAATGCCCTGGCTTCCTTCCACAAGTACTGCCGGAAGCACGGGACGACCCTCATCCTGTCCGGGGTGCGGGACCAGCCCCGGAAGGCCCTTGAAACCTTCGGCCTCGTCCGGGACCTCGGAACCGAAAACCTGCTACCAGACATCGACGCCGCCCTCGCCCGGGCCGCCGGGATCCTGGCCGCCCTCAAGGCCGACCGGGACGAGAAGTATGCGGCGGCGGATGCGGAGAGAAGACCCCTCGGGCCGAAGGGAATCGGCCTTCCAAAATAAGAAAAGGGCTCAGCAAGCCTCATGCTGCCAAGAACTCCTTCCAGCGCTTGACTTTTCCCGCGCCGGCGGAGTATAAAAACTCCGTTCCGCGCGGCGATGGTGGAACTGGTAGACACGCCAGCTTGAGGTGCTGGTGCCGAGAGGCATGGAGGTTCAAGTCCTCTTCGCCGCAGGAAAAACGAGACCCGGTCTTCTGACCGGGTCTCGTTTTTTAATCGGCGGCGAAGAGGACTTGAATCGCACGCCGCCTTTGGCGGCGCTTTGTAATAGCTTCCTTCCGTTGCCGACGACGAAGTCGTCGGATCGCCGTCCCGCGCCGAGCGGTAGCGAGGGAAGGCTGGCAGGATGCCAGCCGCTAGCGGGACGGCGCGGGCTGTAGCTCCGAGGCACGAGGTCGAGGAGCGGAAGCCAAGTCCTCTTCGCC
>JBFZER010000008.1:0-16666 GCA_041306765.1 Spirochaetota bacterium
CGGACTTGGTCGGACCGCCCAGGAGGCGCACGGTGTCGACTCCCGCCCCCGCGGCCTGGATGGCCAGGATCATGTCCCGCATGTCCATCGTGATCCCTTCCATGAAGGCCCGGGCAAGGCAGGAACGGTCGTGGGCGAAGGTGAGGCCGCACAGGACGCCCCGGGCGTCGGGATCGTACCGGGGCGTGCCGGCGCTGGCGAAATACGGAAGGAACACCAGGCCCTTCGCCCCCGGGGGAGCCGACGCGGCCCGCTCGCCGATGAGGTCGTAGGCGTCCCGGCCGCTCCGGGCCGCCTCGGCGGCCTCGACGCCGGCGATCTCCTCCTTGAACCACCGGAAGACGCTGGCGGCGGCCGCCTGGTAGCCTTCCAGGAGCCATTTCCCCTTCTCCGAGTGGTTCGTGATCATGATGCGCCCGTGGGGATCCCGGTAGGGGCTCTCCAGGAGGGCCGTCACGGCTCCGGCGGTGCCCATGGATATGGACAGGGTTCCCCGGGTCACGACCCCCGCGCCCAGGGATCCGGCGCACTGGTCCCCCGCCCCGATCGCGATCCGGGTGCCGGCGGCCAGCCCCGACCTCTCCGCCCCGCGGGGGGACACCTTGCCCGCGGAACTCCCCGAAGCCCGGGGAATCGGCAGGATCCCCTCGGGGATGCCGAAGGCGGACAGCATGTCCCGGTTCCATTCGCAGGCCGTGGAATCGAAGAATCCGAAGAACCCGGCGTCGTTGAAGTCGACGAAGTACTCCTCCGCGCCCAGGGCCTTCAGGAAGTAATCGTGCATCTGGACGATCCGGGCGGTCCGCTTCCAGGTGTCGGGCTCGTTCTTCCGCACCCAGAGCATCTTTCCCAGAAGCCAGGTCGTGCTGTTCGGGAAGCCGGTTTTCCGGTAGTATTCCGCCTCGGGGACGATCCGGGCGATCTCGGCGACCTCGTCCACCGGGCGATTGTCCTGCCAGGAAATCATCGGCCGGATCAGGCGGCCGTCCCCGTCCAGGAAGATGCCGCAGCAGCGCTGGGCGGAGAGGGAGATGGAGACTATGCGGTCCGGAGACACCCCGGACCGGGCGACGGCCTCCCGCATCGATCTCATGGCGCTCTCCACGATCAGGTCGGCGTCCTGCTCCACCCAGTTGGGCCGGGGGTAGGTCGAACCGTACTCGTGGTACGCGGACGCCAGGGGCTTGCCCTCCAGGTCGAACACGATGGCCTTGGCGCCGCTCGTCCCGATGTCGAGCCCGGCCAGGTAGGTCGTTTCCATGCTGTGCCTCCGGAACACGATGCTGGTTGCTGCAACATCTTATCATGGGTCAAAGGAAAAGAAAACCATAAATATTGTATGTCAATCATACAATTGTATTTCCAGATTCATCATTATAACATTTGTATTGACAGGGTTCATCCACATGGTATACTCCACCATCGATCTCGACTCGTAGGTCCTTGAGGAGCCCGGAATGGATACATCGAAGGTACGGGTGGAGCTGGTCGTGGCGGCCGGAGCGGTCTGCGGGGAGTCGCCGATCTGGGATCCCGAGTCCGGACTCCTCCTATGGACGGATACCGCCTCGCCCTATGTGCACTCCTGGGATCCCGCCGCAGGCGCCGCCGGATCCTGGAAAACCGACCGCACGGTCCGCTCCGTCGCCCGGGGCCGGGACAGAGCCCTGGTCCTGATCTGCGCCGACGGCGTCTATACCCTGGAGGCAGGAAAATCCGCGGCGCGGCTCCTCTGCGACCCGGAACGGGGCCGGGCCGGGATGATGCCCGACGACGGGACCGTGGATCCCGCGGGCCGCCTGGTCTTCGATACCTACAATACGGACAAGCTGGACGACCCTGCGGGCTCGATCTACTCCGTGGAGCCTGACGGAACGGTCCGAACCCTCGACTCGGGCTTGAAGCTGCCCAACGGAATAGCCTTCTCCCCCGACGGCGGCACGATGTACGTGGCGGAGATGTTCGCCGGCCGGATCCTCCGGTACGACTACGATCCGGTAAGCGGCGGGGCCTCGGGGCGGAGGCTGTTCGCAGAGATACCCTCCCCGGAGGGCCTGCCCGACGGGATCATCGTAGACTCCGAGGGGTTCCTCTGGAACGCCCGGTGGGGGGGATGGAGGATCGTCCGGTACACCCCCGACGGGAAGGTCGACCGCACGTACCCCATGCCCTTCGCCACGGCGACGTGCATGGGCTTCGGGGGCCCCGCCCTCGAAGACCTGTACATCAGTTCCGCGACCCTGGGACTGTCTGCGGAGGAATCGGCGAAGAGCCTTTCCCCGGGGGGGCTTTTCGTGATGCGCGGCGCGGGCAGGGGGATGGAGGAGGGGGTCTTCGGGAAGCCCCGCGGTCGGCCGGACCGGGTATCCGGAGCCTAGCTCCGGCCTTTCGGCCGCGCCCCGTCCTTCTTGGCTTCCGCGAGAATCTTGAGGGCCGCGGCCTCGTCGGTGGCCAGGACGTGGAAGAGTCCCGTCCGGAGGGCGCCCAGGATCGCATTGGCCTTAACGGTGCCGCAGGCCGCCAGGATCACCTCCGGTATCCGCTTGAGGTCCTCGGCGGCGATGCCGACGATCCGGTCGTTCAAGGGGATCTCCAGAACCCTGCCGTCCACGTCGAAATGGATGCCGCAGGAATGGCCGACGGCGCCCCGGAGGCTGATCTCCGCGGACTCCTCGGGGGTGATGAAGCCTTCGCGCACCAGGGAGCTGTAGCCGGGATCGTCGGGGCTGACGGAAAGTATGGCGGTGTCCACACCCCGGGCCTTCTCGATGGCCGCGGCTATCCCGGGCTCCTTCAGGAAAAACTCCTTGGCCTCCATGGAGCGCACCACCGCGGGGGCCTGGATCGTGGCGTAACTGCCGTTGAGCTTGATCGCCAGGGTCCGGACGAGGTCGTAACTGTCGTAGATCGGATTTATGGATCCCAGGGATCCGAGCAGCTGGGTGACCTCGATGCCCTGGTACTTCGGGGCAACGTTGAGCTCCGAGATCATCTTGTAGGTCGTAGACCCCCAGGAGATGCCGATCTTGAGCCCGTCCCGCAGCGAGCGGGCCAGCAGTTCGGCGGTGGCCTTCCCGGTGGACTCGAGGGTCCGGGACTCGTCGGGGCTGGACGGAACGACCCGGACGTCCCGGAGTCCGAAAATGGCTTTCAGCTCCTCCTGGAGAACGTAGGGCAGGGAATTGGTTTCCCGGATCCGGATCTCCACGATCCCCTCCTCCTTGCAGCGCCGCAGGAGGTTGGAGACCGTCGGACGGGATACGGAAATCTTGTCGGCTATTTCCTGCTGGGACAGCCCTTCCACATAGTACAGCTTCGCTATCGATATGAGTACGTTTTCGTCGATGACAGGCATACATACTCCGTCGTGACATCCATCATGTTTTCGGGGTTCATTTTACATCTGATAGGCATTGTCAGCTAGCCCCTGGACGGCAGGTGGACGCAGCGCCCCAGGGCGTCCGCCGCGGCTTCCATGAACGCCTCGGAACGGGTCGGATGGGCGTGGACCGTGTCCGCGACCTCGAAGGCCGTAAGCTCCATGCGCATCACCACGGCGGCCTCGTTGATGAGCTCCGAAGCCCCCGTCCCGGCGACATGTACCCCCAGGATCTCCCCGAACCGGGGCTCCACGATGACCTTGACGAAACCCTCGGAGTCCCCGGAGGCGACGGCGCGGCCGTTCGCCGAGAAGGGGAAAAGCCCGACCCGTATCGAGTCCCGGGAAGCCCGGGCCTCCTCCTCCGAAAGGCCGACGGAGGCCAGCTCGGGCCTCCCGTATACGACCGACGGGACGAGATCCAAGCGCGCCGTCCGGGGGTGTCCGAGGGCGGTGTCCGCCGCGGCCTCCCCCATGGCGAAGGCCGCATGGGCCAGCATCTTCCGCCCGTTGAGGTCCCCGGGGGCGAAGACGCCCGGAAGGCTGGTCTCCATCCTCTCGTCGACCACCACCCGTCCGCGGTCCACGGCGGCTCCGGAGCTCCCGACGCAGGAAAGGTCCGGGCGCCGGCCGATGGACAGGAGGACGAGCTCCGCCCCGAACCGCCGTCCGTCGGCAAGGAGCACCGAAAGCCCTGCGGCTCCCTCCTCGATGGAGACGACGGACGCCCCCGTGACCAGGTTGACTCCCCGGCGCTTCAGGTCCTCGGCCATGATCCCGGAGAGTCCCTCGTCCATCCCGGGCAGGATGCGGGGCTCCAGCTCCACGACGCACACCTCGCTGCCGAAGGCCGACAGGATCTGGGCGATCTCGATCCCGATGACGCCGCCGCCGATCACCACGATACTGCCCGGAACCCTGTCCAGGGAGAGCACGTCCTCGGAGAGGAGGACCCGGGAGGAATCCGCCCCCGGAACGGGGATGCGGGTCGATTCCGAGCCGCCGGCCAGGATGACCGCCCGGGAGCGCAGGCGCCCGAGGCCCTCCACCTCCACGTCCCCGGGCCCCCGGAGGACCGCGGTCCCCCGGACGACATCCACCTTCCGGGACTCCAGGAGGGATTTCACGCCGCCGGTCAGGCGCCGCACCGCCGCATCCTTGCAGGCCAGGGCTTTCTTCATGTCCAGCCGGGGCGGCGCGTCCAGGATCAGGCCCCGGGACGCCCAGGCGCGGGTTTCCAGGATGGCGTCCGCGGTCTGGAGGTACGACTTGGTCGGGATGCAGCCGCGGTTGAGGCAGGTGCCTCCGAGCCGGTCCCTCTCCACCAGGGCCACCGCCGCGCCGAGCTGGGACGCCCGGATCGCGGCCACGTAGCCCGCCGGCCCTCCCCCAACCACGGTGACGTCGTACTCTTCTCGCATGGAATCCCTCCGGATCTAGATGACGAGATGGAGGGGTTCCTCCAGGAGGTCCTTGACCGCTGCCAGGAACGCCGACGATTCGGCCCCGTCCAGGGCCCGGTGGTCGTAGGTGAAGCAGAGATTCAGCATCCGGCGAAGCATCGGGCTGCCATCGGGCCCGAGGGCCAGGCGGTCCTCGATCGCCCCCACCCCGAGAATCCCCACCTGGGGCGGGTTAATGATGGGGGTGAAGGAGCTGATGCCGTACATGCCGATGTTGCTCACCGTGAAGGTCCCGCCCTCGTACTCCTCGGGGCGCAGGCGCCTTCCCCGGGCCCGCTCGGCCAGGTCCCGGGACAGCCGGGACTGGTCGGCCAGGGAGAGGCGGTCCGCGTCGCGCAGGACGGGAACCAGCAGGCCCGACTCCGTGGCCACGGCGATGCCGATGTTCACATCCCCCTTGAGCACGAGTCCGTCGCCGTCCACGACGGAGTTCACCCGGGGATTCGCGGCCAGGGCCTTGGCGCAGGCCCGGACCGCCAGGTCGTTCCAGCTGACCCGCAGGGTCCCGGAGGCGTTGAGCCGCTCCCGGGCCTCCAGGAGGGCGGTCACGTCCGCCGCGGCGAAGGACGTCACCGAGGGGATTTCCGCATGGCTGCGGGACAGCCGCTGGCCGGTGATCCTCTGGATCGGGGAGAAGGGGACCCGCCGGTCCGGGCGCGGGGCGCCCGGGGAAATCGGACCGGCCGGCAGGGAACGGGCACCTGCGGAGGAAACCGCGGCGGCCGCCTCCACGTCCGTCTTGCGGACCCGGCCGGAGCCGTCCCGGACAAGGGAGCCCGGATCGATTCCGGCGGCTTCCGCCATCCTCGCCGCCAGGGGCGTGGCGTCCTTCCGGACGTACCGCAGGACATCCTCCGCGGCCAGGGGGCTTCCGGGCGCCGCGGGTACCGATCCCAGGCTGATCCCGGCCTCGGCGGCGACGCGCCGGGCCGCGGGGGTGGCGGCCACCCTGCCGCCGTCGGGAACGGAGGCCGTCCCGGATCCGGGACCCGGGTCCGGTGATGCGGCCCCGGGAATCCCCGGCGCATCCGCGGCCGGCAGTCCCTCCGGAGGGCGCTCGCCCGCCTTCCCGATCCAGGCGATGGTTTGGGTCACCGGAACGCGCTCTCCCGCCTCCCGGACGATGGCGATGAGGGTGCCCTCCGCCTCCGCCTCAAGATCCAGGACGGCCTTGTCGGTCTCGATGACGGCGATCGCCTCCCCCGAAGTCACCGGGTCGCCCACCTTCTTCAGCCAGGAGACGACCAAACCGTCCTCCATCGCCATCCCGGACTTGGGCATGATCACCTTGGTTGCCATGACGCCTCCCGCCGGACCAGGCTGCGCATCGCCTCCGCGATGCCGGCGACCTGGGGTACGATGCTGTCCTCGAGATGCCGGTTGTAGGGGATGGGCGTATCGGCCCCGCAAAGCCGCTTGATCGGCGCGTCCAGCCAGAAGAACGCCTCGCTGTCCGCGATCGTCGCGGCGATCTCCCCCCCCACCCCGCCGGTCTGGCAGGCTTCGTGGACGATGAGGACCCGGCCGCATTTCTTCGCGGACCGGATGATGGCCGGACGGTCCAGGGGCGCCAGGGTGCGCAGGTCCAGAACCTCGGCCTCGATCCCCTCGGCGGCCGCGGCCTGGGCGGCCTCGAGGCATCGGGCCACCATCCGGCCGTAGGTGATCACCGATACGTCCCTGCCTTCCCGGCGGACGGCGGCCTGGCCGAAGGGCACGACATAGTCGTCCTCCGGAACCTCCCCCTTGGTCCGATACAGGAGCTTCTGCTCCAGGAAGAGCACGGGATTGGGATCCCGGATCGCGGACTTGAGGAGGCCCTTGGCGTCCGCCGGGGTCGAGGGGGTCACGACCTTGATGCCCGGGGTATGGACGAACCACGCCTCCAGGCTCTGGGAGTGCTGCTCCGCGGCCCCGGTGCCGGAACCCGAGGGGGTACGTATCACCAGGGGCACGGAAAACTGGCCGCCGAACTGGAACCGTGCCTTGGCCGCCTGGTTGACGATCTGGTCCATGGCAACGGTGACGAAGTCGGAGAACATGATCTCCACAACGGGTCGGAGGCCCGCCATCGCCGCCCCGACCCCGCATCCCACGATCGCGGTTTCCGAGATGGGGGTGTCCCGCACCCGCTTGGGGCCGAACTCGGCCAGCATCCCCTTGGAGACCCCGAAGGCGCCCCCGTAGACCCCGATGTCCTCGCCCATGAAAAAGATGGAATCATCCCGGCGCATCTCCTCGGAAAGGGCTTCCCGGATGGCGTCGGCATAGGTTATCTCGCGCATCATTACTCCTTGGATCAGGCCAGCACGTCCCGGAGGGCTTCCTCTACCTTCGGCTCCGGGCTCGACTCCGCGAAATCCACCGCCTCGGCGACATCCCGGACCGCCCGGGCGTCCAGGGCGTCGAGTTCCGGGGCCTCGAAATCGCCGGACTCGAGCAGCCTCTTGCGGAACAGGAGCAGGGGGTCCCGCTTTTTCCAGGACTCCACCTCCTCCCGGGTCCGGTAGGTCTGGGGATCGCTCTTCGAGTGCCCCATGATGCGGTAGGTGTTGAGCACCAGGAGCATGGGCCCCTCCCGCCGGACATACTCCTTGGCCTCCAGGGTCGCCTGGTAGACCGCCGCCACGTCGTTGCCGTCCATGGACAGCCCGCGCATCCCGTAGGACTTGGCCCGGACGGCGATATCCTCGATGTTCATGTGCAGGCTGAGGTGGGTCGACATGGCGTAGTAGTTGTTGACGCAGACGAAGAGGACGGGCAGCTTCCACACCGAGGCCAGGTTGAGCGCCTCGTGGAAGGCTCCCTCGTTCGCGGCGCCGTCGCCGAAGAAGCAGACCGTGATGGAGTCCAGATCGCGATACCGTTGGGCGAAGGCGGCGCCCACGGCGATGGGGATTCCCCCGCCGACGATGCCGTTCGCCCCGAGGCTGCCGACGGATGAATCCGCGATGTGCATGCAGCCTCCCCGTCCGTGGCAGTAGCCCGTCTCCTTGCCCAGGAATTCCGCCATCATCCGCTTGATATCCATCCCCTTGCCGATCGCCTGGTTGTGCCCCCGGTGGGTCTGGGCGATCAGGTCCTCCGGGGTCAGGGCCGAGCAGACACCGACGCCCGTGGCCTCCTCCCCGATGCAGAAGTGGGCGGTCCCGTGGACCTTGCCCTCGGTGAACAGCCTGGCGGCAGTCTCCTCGAAACGGCGCGTCTGGGCCATCTTGAGGTATAGTTCACTCAGTTTTTCCCTGGGAATGTTCATCGCCCTTCCTCCCGCCCCCGGAGCGGCCGACATCGCGGATCCTCCCGCCTCGATTCCGGGCCTGTCGGAGGGAACCGCGTCCCGGTTGGATGGACCCCGTTTTGGGTGAGTCTTCGTTGCCTGTTCCCTTTGTAACATAAGTCAGATATTATATCCTGAGTTCACTTACGTCAAGATAATATAACAAAAGAAAATCAACCAATACAGGTTGACAAATACCAATAATCCATTTAATTCTTAATGGAGAATCGAAACGTGGGCGGCCCATGAGCCGACCGCACTCCGCCGTCTTCCGGTACCTGTAGGCGGTTCGGCGGTGCCCATTCGTTGCGGCGGTTGTCAACCGTCCCGGGTTCAGACGAGAGCGATGCCGGAGGGATAGCGGACATGTACCCATTCGAATTCGACATGACGACAAAGGCTGTGTTCGGCGCGGGCGCGGTGGCCAGGGTGGGCGAACTTGCGGCCGGATTCGGGAAAAAGGCCCTGCTCATCACCTATGATGAGAAATTCGTACGGGATGTCGGCTTCTACCAGAAGGTGGCGGAAAGCTGCAAATCCGCAGGAGTGACGCTCGTGAGCGCCTTCGGCGTCAAGAGCAACCCCACCGTGGAGCACGCGGCCGGCGTGATCGCCCTGGCCAAGAAGGAAAAGCCCGACGTCCTCATAGCCCTGGGCGGGGGCAGCGCCATCGACGAGGCCAAGTTCGTGGGAGTGGCCGCGGGCTACGACGGAGATCCCTGGGACTTCGCGACCGGCAAGACGCCGATCACGAAAACCCTTCCGCTGATCGCCGTGGTCACGATCCCGGCCACCAGCTCTGAATTGAACGGAACCTCCGTGATGTCCTACGAGAAGATCCAGCGCAAGGACGGATTCCTGAGCCCCGTCATGCGCCCGAAATACGCGGTCCTGGATCCGGAGCTGACCTACACGATCCCGGTCAAGCAGACGGCCTATTCCGCGGCCGACATCGTCTCCCACCTGCTGGAGGCCTACATCGGCCACGGCCTGGACTGGGCACCCTTCCAGGAACACTATTGCCAGGGCGGGATCCGGACGATCATGGAGTGCATGGACCGGATCCTGGCGGATCCGAAGGACAAGGAAGCCCGGGCCCAGATGATGTGGACCGCTTCCTACGCCTGGAACGGATTCTACCCCTGCGGCCTCGGCCCCGCCGACGCGACGATCCACGTCCTGGGCCATTCCCTCAGCAACTTCTACGACACTCCCCACGGCGCCGCGATGTCTGTGACCATCCCCGCCACCATGCGGTATTTCCTGCATACCAAGACCAGGAGACTGGCCGGAATCGCCCGGGAAGTCTTCGCCGTCCGGGAAGCGGACGACCTGGCGGCGGCCAAGGCCGGGATCGCGGCCATCGTCGCCTGGTTCAAAAAAATAGGTACGCCCACCACCCTCGCGGAGGCGGGGATCCCGTCCGAAGCCATAGCCAAGATGGCGCCGGACGCTCTCAAGACCGCCCAGGCCTGGGGCCTGGGGGATCTGTATACCCTGGAGATCTGCACGAAGATGTTCGAGCTCTGCAAGTGAAACGGTACGCCGGGGCTCCCCCATCCGCGGGGCGTCCCGGCGTCCGGAGCAAGGAACCCGACGCCCTCTCCCCCGCATACGATACCCTTCCCCGTGATTTCCGCACCACCGCCCGCGTCAGTATCTTGTCCCTATGCCGGACCTCGACCTGGACCTGACCGTCTCCGGACGGATGGCGGACATACCGAAGACAGAATGGGACGCCCTGGCGTCCGGCTCCGGCACCCCCCTGCTCTCCTGGGGTTTCCTGGCGCTCCTGGAGGAATCGCTCTCCATCGGCCCGGAAACCGGCTGGGCTCCGGCCCACATCCTGCTTCGGGACCGAGGAACCCGGCGCCTCGCGGCCGCGGCCCCCTTCTACGCCCGCTCCGATTCCTGGGGGGACTTCGTCTTCGACCAGGGTTTCGCCCGGGCGGCGGAACAGGCCGGCTACCGGTGGTATCCCAAGCTGGTGGGCATGGTCCCGGTCACGCCGGCGCCCGCCTGGCGTGTCCTGACCGCCCCGGACGGGGACCGGGCCGGGTTGACCGCCCGGCTCCTGGAGGCCGCCGAAGATCTGGCCCGCCGGAGCGGCCTGGCGGGCATCCACATCCTCTGGCCGGACGGGGGCGCCGCGGAACCCCTCGGCTCGATGCCGTCCTGGGCATCCTGGGAGCACCAGGCCTTCCTCTGGACCGACGAGGGCTACGGAGACTTCCGGGGCTGGCTGGACTCGTTCTCCAAGAACATGCGGAGGAACGTACTCCGGGAGCGGGCAGCCTTGGCCGCGTCGGGGGTGAAGACCCGGATCGTCACCGCCCGGGAGGCCGCGGCCGAACCGGGACTGCTGGAACTCATGGCGAACCTCTACGAATCCCACAACGACCGCTTCGGCCCCTGGGCCGCCAAGTTCCTGACCCGGGACTTCTTCCTGCGCCTTCCGGAATTCCAGCCGGACGGGTGGGTGCTCTGCCGGGCGGACCGGGGAGGAAAGACCGTGGGGCTTTCCTTCCTGATGGAGGGCCGGGATCGCCTGTACGGCCGCTACTTCGGCGCCTCCGAGGAGATACCCTTCCTCCACTTCGAGCTCTGCTACTACCTTCCCGTGGAATACGCCCTCGGCCGGGGAATCCGGTCCTTCGATCCCGGGATGGGGGGAGATCACAAGGCCCGACGCGGATTCCGGTCCTACCTGGCCCCTTCGTTCCACCGGCCCTTCCCGGCGCCGGTAGCCCGGTTCGTGAAGGGCGTGCTCCCCGAGCTGGGCAGGGAGGAGGCCGCCATGGTCGCGGCCCTGAACGGGGATCTGCCCTACAAGGAGCGAACCTGAATCCGACCCGCCGAGGGGCTTACCAGTCCAGGAGGCCCAGCATCCGGGCTTCCCGGACCGCCTCGGTCCGCCGGCCGACCCCCAGGGCGCGGTACAGGGAGCCGACGTGGAACTTGACCGTGCCCAGGCTCAGCCCCAGCCGGTCCGCGATCTCCTCGTTGCTCCACCCGTCCGCCAGGTATTCCAGGATCTCCCGCTCCCGGGCCGTGAGGGAAGGAGCATCGGGAACCGCCGGCCTCCGGGGAAGGGAAGAGGGGACGATCTCCAGATCCGCCGTCCCTGCATCGTCGGTCCACTCCCATCGGCCCTCTTCCAGGGTCCGGCGGCTTCCCTCGTCCAAGCCGCCCCGATAGACCCGGAGCATCCTGCCGGGTCCCGCCTCCGGAGCCTTCATTCAGGGCCGGGGCAAGGGGACGACCGAAAGGGAAAGCCGGTCCGAGCCCCGAAGGATATCCAGGCCCACGGGGGTTCCCGCCCGGAGGGAAGGAAGCCCCTCGTCCCCGATGCCGACGCCGTCCGATCCCAGGATCAGGTCCCCGGGCTGGAGGCCGGCCTCCTCGGCGGGACCGCCGGGCACCATGCCGCGCACCATCAGGGCGGTCTCCCTGCCGGCCGCCGCCGACTGAGCCTGCGAAAGCCGGACGGCGCCGATCGAGATCCCCAGCCAGCCCCGGATCCGGGTTCCTTCCCTCGCCAGCTCGTCCACCGCAGCCTTCCATGCCCCGGCCGGAAGCACCCACCCTTCGTTGCCGTCCTCGTTGGAGATCACCACGCCCCGAAGTGTTCCGCCCAGATCCACGACCGGTGCCCCCCGGAAGCCCGGGAAGGCGGGACCGTCCACCTGGAAATGGGAGCTCACCTTCCTCCGCCCCCATTCCGTGGAGCCGCCCGTGAACCGTACGACCGAAAAGGCCGCCTCGAGCCCCTGGCCGGACGCGTAGGCCAGCCGCAGGACGGGGGTTCCCACCGGGGGCGAATCCGGGCTGTCCGTCCATGCCGCGGCCGGCACCGGGGCCGCGCCGGCCTCGATCCGTATCAGGACAAGTCCGCTCTCTCCGTCCCAGGCCTCCACCCGTCCGCTTGTCCCGCCCGCGGCGGTGACGACGGGCACCTCCTCGCCGTCCCGGGCGGATCGGGCCAGGGCGGCCGCGAGGCCTTCCTGTACGACGATGCCCGTGCGGTACGGTATCCCGGGCCCTCCGATATGAACCAGGGATCCCTTCCAGGATTCCACGACCTCCCGCAGGGTGCCCTCAAATTCCTTCGCGAACTCGCGCACGTCGACCTCCCGGGCTTCATGCCCGGGTAGAACATACTGAGGACCCCACGGGTCGTCACCTGGCCGAAGGGATAGCCGGATGATGGAACGGACAGACGGCGTCCCCGGAAAGGCATGGACCTAGGCCGGGCAAAGGTCGTCCCCGCTGAGGAGCGGAGCCCTCTCCCCGGTCACCTCAACACCCTCCCGGCCCGCCAGCTCCCCTACCAGGGCGTCGGAGGCCCACATCTCCTCCAGGGCGAGGGTGTTCCGGATGCGCAGGATCCGGGCCGCGGCCGCGTCCCGGACGGAGGCGCCCCGGAGCGCGATCTCCACGGCCCGGCGTCCGGTTTCCGCCGTCAGGGGAATCTTGCCCCGCTCCAGGAAGCCGCTGGTCACGACGTTCTCGGCGGTGGCCCTGAAATCGATCTTGTCCCGGAGCCTTCGGGTGATCACGTCCGCCAGGCCCACCCCCAGGGCGTTGCCGTGGGACGCCTCGGTGAGATCGAAGACGGCGATGGAGGCGATCCGGGGCCGGTCCGGCTCCTCCTGGCCCCGGACCCGGATGCGGCCGATGATGTTGGAATCCATCCCCACCCCGCTTATGTCCTTGCCCATCTCGTCCACCAGGAGAACGTCCAGGTCGTCAATCGGCAGCCGCGGCTGAAGCCCCCGCGCCCGGGCCAGGAGCTCCCGGTCGGTCTCCACCAGGCCCGCCGCGGAGGCGAGCCGCAGGACCGCGGTCTCCTCCCGGGGGTTTTCAACGATCCCCAGTCCCCCCAGTATCTTCCCGGTTTCCAGCACCGCCCGGGCGGCCGGGAGGAGGCGCTCGCGGAGCCCCGATACTCCGTAGGAATGGATTTCCAGGGCCTGGGTCTGCTTCCCCAGGCCGATGACGGCCATCTTCACGAGCCCGCTCTCGTGGCTTCCGTGGAAGTCCGTGTGGGGCTTCACCCGGTTGACCAGGAGGACCCCGTCGGATTCCCATGCGTCCCGGGCCATGAAGAGCCGCGGGCCGTCCGCCCCGGAAGGGAGCTCCACCACGTCCATGGACGAGACGACGGGGGCGCCCACGGCGGCTTCCGTGATCCCGTACCCCGCGAGCACCTCCCTCTGCCCCTCCGCCGTCGCCCCCCCGTGGCTGCCCATGGCCGGAAGTATGAAGGGCCGCGCCCCCCGGGCGGAAAGCTCCCGCACCGCGGCGCCTACGATGCGCACCAGGTTGGCGATGCCCCGGCTTCCGACGGCCACTGCGATCCGGGCGCCGGGCCGAGGAAACCGGAAGGCGTCCTCCCGGCGGGAGAATTCCGCAGCCACCGCGGCCTCGATGTCCTCGATCCCCGGCTCGTCCCACCGAAGGCGTATACGGGTCAGCTCGATGTCGTCCACTCGTCCTTCCTCCCCGCAGATCCGAAGCGGAACTCAGAAAATAGCGGATCCGCCGGTCAGCATCCAGGCGGCCAGGATGCCGATGGTCAGGGATCCCGCGTACACGTAGCCGGTCCGCCGGAAGATTCCCGTCGCCAGGAAGAACATCAGGGCGAACTGGGGGATCGTCAGGAGGAGGATGGACATGAAGGGTCCGCCGAACAGGGGCGACAGCAGGAGGTCCGCCCCGGGCCCGAGGCCCAGGAAGAAGGGGACGTACTCGATGAAAGCCCATGCCAGGAGGCTCCCCAGCATGACGCCGCAGGCCGCCAGCCACCATACCGCCTGGGTGCCCGCGCCGGTACGGCGCTGGGGCAGGCGGAGCTGGCCGTACAGTTTCACCCCGCCGTTCACGAAGAAGAAGGCCCCGTAGAAGGGCAGGTACACCCAGAACTGCCCGAAGCGCTCGGGGGTGAAGACCCGGAAGAAGGGCCAGATGAACCGGAAGTCCAGGCCGTAGAGGGCGTCGTACAGGGCCGTCTGGGCATACAGCGAACCGCAGAGGATGAAGGCCAGGAGTACGGACTTCGCGACCACGGTGCCGGGAACGGCATCGGGCCGTTCCGCGGAGGCCAGGGCCAGGTCGTGGAGGCTTGCCCCGATCTTCCTTCCCCCTCCCTTCCGGAACCAGCGGACCAGGAGGGCCAGGGATACGGCCATCAGGAAGGTGAGCCATACGAGAAAGCCGTTCCCGACGGTCATGCGGAACACGGATTCCGGCAGGGGGGCCAGGCCGTGGCCCAGCTGGGTAAGGAAGGGGAAGGTGGCGGTCCCCAGGAGGACCGCAGCGGCGGCCTGGCGCCTCCAGGCCCGCCCCGGGAGCAGGATCCTCGCCGGCAGGGGTTGGGCTGCCTGGGCGAAGAAGGGGATCCGGAGGAGGAGGGATAGGAGGGGCAGGAGGGATGCCAGGGCGGCGAGCATGGCCAGGCCCGCGAGAAGCTCTTTTTGCAGAAAGGTCCGGTCCGATGCCGGGGGCGCAGTCTCCATCCCGAAGGACCGGGCAAACCAGTCCACCGCCGCCGAGACCGCCTTTCCGTTGTGGGTCACCAGGCGATGGTTCGTGTACAGGAGCTCCATGCGGCGGGCCGTGCCGTCCGCGAAGGTGCCGTAGGTCCGGTCCCATTCGACGGGCCCGTCCTGCCCCATGAAGGTGCGGTATCTCAGCTCCGTCCCCTCGAGGCCCTTGACGGTGGGGCGGTAATCCCGGAAGAAGGCGAACTCGTCCCAGACCGCCTGGAGCAGGAGGACATTGTTGAACCGTACTCCCTGAGCATCATAGAACCCCTCCGGGATGATCTCCCCGCACTGGAGGACCACGGCCCGGTGGTCCGGGAAGGCCGCGGCCACGCTCCAGGAGGCCCAGGTGCCCATGGAGTGGCCCGTCACGGCCATCGCGGCGGGATCCACGAAGTCCCGGGAACGCAGCCAGGCGTAGGCCGCCTTCCCTCCCATGGAGGAGTCGAGCAGCCCTTCCGAGAACCTCGGGAGGAAGAAATCCAGGGTGCTGAAGTTCATCATCACCCGGTACCTCTCGGGACCCGATATCTTCCGCCCGAAGTCAGGGTACTTGTAAGGAGTGTACCCCCGGGCCCGGAGTCCGGCCCCCGTGCTTCCGTGGCCGTAGGCGTCGATGGAAAGGGCCGCGATCCCCCGGCGGGCCAGCTCGATCGCGAAGGCCCCGGAGGTCTCCTTGTCGTTCTGGTACCCGTGCACGAGAAGGACCCCCGGTACCGGGTTCTCCCGGGTCGCGGATCCAGGACGGTAGAGCTTGGCGGTCACCGTCCCGGCGGGAGCCTCGATCCGGACGGGGACGACGGTCACGTTCCCGAAATCTGCCTGGATCCGGGATGCCAGGTACATGGAAACCGCCGCCGCGGCCCAGAGCAGGATCAGTGCGCCCAGCTGGGCCCGGATAGAGGATTTCATGCGCCACCCCCGGAAAGAGATGCGCAAAGGGTACGCCGCGGCCGGCGGGGCGTCAATACGCAAGCGGTCCCGGCTTGCGGCGACCGGCCCTCCCTCGCCATACTTCCCTTCGATGAACATCCTGTTCCACTACTACGCCCTCCGATGGCTGGCCCGGGAGGCCGGCGTTCCCGACCCGGACGCGGACATCCTGGCCCGCTCCTCCCAGTTCGTGGACGAGGCGGTGCGTCCCCTCCGGGTGGAGACGGGACGGGCTCCGTATGACCTGGAGCTGACCCAGGACTACCTGTTCTGGGACGAGTCCATCCTCTCGGAGGTCTACCTTCCCTTCCACTTCCTGCCCGGCGACGCGGAGGAGGCCGGCCGGAAGCGCCGGGACGGGGCGCGGAACCGGTGGGCGGTCACCCCGAACGGGGACCTTGCCCGGGAACTGCTGATCGAGGCCCTGAAGACCCGGAACCCCTACCGTATCGGAATCGCCCTGCACGCCTTCGCGGACGGGTGGGCCCACCAGAACTTCAGCGCCCGGTGGGAGGACTTCAACGCCCTGGACGGAACGGGAGCCCTGCCCCCGGTGGGACATCTCCAGGCCTTGACCAACCCGGACGATCCCTCCCGGTTCTGGACCGATTCCCGCCTCCTCCCGGAGCTGTTCCGGATCGACAACCCGGCGCGGTACTCGGAAGCTGCGCGGAAGATCTTCCGCTACCTCCGGACCTGGATGCGCCGGCCCTTCGGGGACGAGGAGCTTCTCCTGCCCAAGCTGGAAGCCCTGCTCCGGGCGCCGGGGGGCCGGGAGGGGGTCGAGGCGGCCTTCATCGTGGACGGGGACGTACCCCGGTACGAAAAGGGAGACTGGGCGCGGTCGGCGGGGATCCGGGACGGTTCGGATAGGACGGAGACTTCCCGGGGCTACGACAAGCTCCTGTGGCTCAAGAGCCAGGCGGAGCGGCGCCTGGGCTCCGGCGTCCGGGGCGTCCGCGCCGGGCCGGAATTCTTCGAATCCGACCTGTACCGATGGAACGAGGCGGCCCGGGAACACCGCCGGTCCGCGAAGGCCCTGCTCGCGGGATTCTAGGGGGCGCCCGAG
>JBFZER010000009.1:0-5040 GCA_041306765.1 Spirochaetota bacterium
GATGCCGCAGAAAAACCCGTTCAGGAAATCCGCCGCCACCCTCCGAAGGGCTTCCAGGATCTCCGTCGACGAGAGACCCGAAAGCATGAAGCCCGCCGCTCCCTGAAGGAGGCCCAGGATCACGCCCGCGCGGATCAAGTCTATCCGCTTTTCCGCGTTCCGCACGGCGAAGGTGCCGGACAGCCCCGCGAAGGAGGCCGCCGCGAAGGTGACCGCGTCGAATCCGGAGGCCAGCAGGGAAAGGAAACCCAGGATGATCGTCGCGAGAACCGCGAACCGGGTGCCCAGCAGGATGGCGGCCAGCATGGCGAAGAGCGCGGTGGGAAGGAAGACGGCCAGGGATCCCGGCGCGTCCAGGGAAAAGACCAGGCGGAGGGCGATGGCCAGAACGAAATAGAAAACCCCGAGTCCCAGGATGAACAGGAAATTCCTGCGGTCCAGCCTCACGCCGGAAACCGAGGGCGACAGGAGCAGGATCGAGAAGAACAGGATGAGGCCGAGCAGGGCCAGGCCGCCCAGCAGGGGTCCCGGGTTCGGCCCCTGGGTCGCGGCCCGGAGCACCTGCAGCCGCTCCAGGTCCGTTTCGGTTACGATGAAGCCCTTCCGGATTACACGCTCTCCCCGTTCGATCCTGCGCACCACGGGTTCCGCGGACCGTTCCGCGGCCTCCAGGCGCCCTCGGCTGAGCACGGGATCGAAGAAGGCGTTCTCCTCCAGGAAGCGCTCCGTCAGACGGAAGGCGGATTCATAGGCCGCCCGGGGGAGATTCTTGGCCTGGAGGGCCGAGCGGGCCTGACCCAGGGCGATCCGAAGGGTCGGAACCCTGTCCGCGGCTATCTGCTCGTACTCGAGCCTGCCGCTCACCCAGCGGCGGATCTCCACCGTATCGGGGTTGTACCCGTCCAATCCCGTTTCCGGCAAAGCCACGACCCCGCGCTCGAAGAGGGAGGCGAGGACCTGCCCGGCGTGGGAGAAGACCTGGTTGGGCGCCGAATAGGCGGACAGCGCCCGGGCTTCATCCAGGGTGAGAAGGTCGGGCCAGTCCCGCTGGAACCGGAGCCGGAAGGTTTCCGGCGGGATATCCTCGGCGCTCAGCCTCAGGAAGCCGTCCCGGAATGCGTTGAAGGATGCCAGGGCCTGGCCGCCCACCCGGTCATCCACGACGAAAACCGGAGGCACCAGCCGCCGCTCCGCCTCGACCCGGAGCCGGGTGGCGGCCGCGTCGGTGTAGACGAAGTCCCGTTCCGCGATGACGTCCTTGTCCGCCACCTTGCCGGTTTCCAGGCCTTCATCCGCGCCGCCGAACCGTATCAAGCCCGCGTCCCCCAGGAACAGGAAGGCCGCGGCGCAGATCAGGAATGCCCCGGCCAGGCAGACGATCTCGAACCGTTTATCCCTTCCCGCGGCCAGGAGACTCCGGAGGACGCCCCGGGGAAACATGGCTGTCCCGGAATCGCTATTCGGATTCATAGGCTTGTATGATTCTCTTCACCAGGGGATTGCGGACCACGTCCCGGCCGTCCATCCGGCACACGAAGATGCCGTCCACGGAAGCCAGGAGCTCCAGGGCGTGCACGAGTCCCGAATCCGCCTTGCGGGGGAGATCGATCTGGGTGATGTCCCCTGTGATGACCGCGGCGGACTTCTCCCCAAGCCGGGTCAGGAACATCTTCATCTGCTCCTTCGTGGTATTCTGGGCCTCGTCCAGGATGACTACGCAGTGGTTGAGGCTCCGGCCCCGCATGTAGGCCAGCGGAGCTATCTCTATCCCCCGGCTTTCCTCCAGCCTTCGGACGGTCTCGTAGGGGACAAGGGCCTCCATGGAATCGTAGAGCGGCCTGAGGTAGGGGCTTATCTTCTGGCCCAGGTCGCCGGGAAGGTATCCCAGGCTTTCCCCCGCCTCCACCACGGGACGGGTCAGCACGAGCTTGCGGCGGTTCTTGGAAAGGAGTTCCCGCAGGGCCCATGCCACGGCCAGATAGGTCTTTCCCGTGCCGGCCGGGCCCACGGCGAAGGAGATGTCATGGGTGCCCAGCCCCCGCAGGTAGAGGGTCTGGTTCGGCGTGCGGGGAAACACCTTTCCGAACCCGCCGGGGATCTGCACGCAGGCGTCCCGGAATGAATCCGCGCAGGATGCCGATCCCCCGGGAGTGAGGGTCGCGTGTAGAGCCGTGATGAGGTCCGGGGAGGCGGGAAGACCGTCTTCCACGGATTCCACGAGCTGGTCCAGGAGCCTTCGAAAGACCTCCCGATCCTCCGAGTCCGAAGTCTCAAGGAATATCTCGTTCCCCCGGGAAAAAACCCGGCCGCCCATAAGCCGTTCCAGGACGCGCAGGTTGTAGTCGTTGGCCCCGCAGATGTCGGCCAGCAGGCTCGTGTCGTCCAGAGCGATTCCGATGCAGCTTTCCAATAGCGCCTCTTCCCCCCCATCCTACCCTTCCCGGAGCGAAAAATCAAGAAAGCCCGCGGGCCGCCGGGGAAACCCGGCTACTCCGTGCGGAAACCGTCCTTGTCCTTCACCACGGAGGTGGTGATCTGCGGGATCGCCTTCCAGGTGAGGAACAGGGAAAAAGAGGACACGAATTCGTAGACGTAGGGGGAGCTGGAAGTGATCAACTCCGGGCCGCCCTTGTATTCGAACACCAGGTCCCAGTCTTCCATGTAGTGGGTGGCCTTGACCGACAGCCCCTTGAGCTTGAAAAGCGCGTTCCGCAAGGCCGAGGGATCCCACAGGGACACGGAATTCCAGAGATCCCGGAGGATGTTCACGGGCTCGAACTCTATGCCGTCCACATTGGACATCCCGAACCACCCGGGGGCGTAGCGCCAGACCGAGGAGTTCTGGGAAGTGCCTGCGATCTCCACGTCCAGGATTCCGGGGACCGAGAGGGTCAGGCCGTAGGTCAGGGCCAGCACCGATTCCGTGGCCTTGAGCAGACTTTGGGAAAACTGGACGTTCACGGAGCCCTTGAACCGGACATCCCCTCCCCGGGACAGGTCAAGGTCGACCTCCCGCTTGTAGGACGCCGCGGCCTCCGAGAGCCGGAGCGTCTCCGCGCCGACCGCCTGCCAACCGGACCCCAGGGACAGGTCGTAGGCCTGGGACCTGCGGGCCGTTAGGGAGGCACGGAAGCCGCCCCAGGTGAGGGCTGTCGTATTCGACTCGGGGCGGTTCTCCTCGACGTTCCAGATGAACTGGTCGGAGAGGGTCGGGCCGGCGCTCGGTCCCAGGGTGGCCCGGGCGGTCAGGGAATCCCAGAGGAATCCCGCTCCTTCCGCGGGCCGATAGTACTTGGTCGAGCCCTGTATCGTCGTATAGGGCAGGGCCAGCTTGAGGTCCAGGCCGTAGGACTCCAGCCGGGGAGGCAGCGTGGTGGTCAGGGTCAAGCTCTGCTCGTACCCGTACGGCCGGAATCCCAAGGCCATGGCCAGGGAATGGGATTTGACGGTATCCGTGGACCATTCCGGCCAGGCCGTGTCATAGGCGGGGGATCCCGGCGCCGAGCCCTCCCGATAGACGGTGTTATAGAGGTAGCCCGTCAGGGTGTAGCTGAGGGAGGTCGAGGCCAGGAGCCAGACATCCCGAAGGGGAAAGCTCGTCAGCTTCAGGGTGCCGGTCACCCGCTCGTACCGGTACCGGGCGTCCTGTACCTCCCAGGCATCCCTCTGGGCGGCGGTGACGTGGGTGATGTCCGGGTCGATGTTGGATCGGACCTGGGCTTGGGAGTTCCATGCAAGGGACAGGCTCGAGGCCAGGAGGTCGGACGCCCAGGATGACCGCGCGTCCACCGTCGCAGCCAGGCGATAGCTGGAGAGGTCGTACAGGCCTGAGTTCTCCACATCCCGGGGCTCGTCCCAGAAGGCGGTAGGGTAGCGGCGCTCGAACTGGGCCGAGGGGGTGACCGTGTAGGAAACGCCGCCGGAAAGACCCCGGGGGCGGGCGGCGGCGGGGTCCGGGGAGGGCGTCGGAGGCCGGAAAACCCAGACGTCTTCGCCCGGGGCGGCTCTGTCGGCCGAATCTTCCCGTTCGGGATCCGCATTCCCGGGCTCCTCCACGGCGGCATCGCCTTCCCACGGCGGCGACAGCTCGATGGTCGCGCCCGCGTCCTCCGCGTCGGACCGCACCGGGAGGCCGGCCGGTATGCCGCGGGGATCGCCCTCCCCCGCCCGCGGCGAAGAGGTCGAGAAGGAGTAGAGCTCTCCCCGGATCGTCAGGGCGAGGTCCGCGATCGTGAAGAGCTCGGGGGCGAAAAACTTGCGCAGGGGATCCGAGGCAAAGAGCTTCGCCTCGTCCGGGTCCACGGGAGTAGCCCGCAGGATCGGTTTCCAGTACAGGGAGGTCGTGAGCTTTTCCAGGGTAAGGGATCCTACCCAGGGCGCGAGGCCCTCCATCGGCAGGGTGCCGGACAGGGACAGGCGTTGGGTATAGGAGCTGGTCTCGCCGGGGGTCACGCCCGACGCGTCCCCGCTCATCAGCTTGAGCCAGTTCATGTCCTCCGAGCGGTTCTTGAAATCCTGGTTGAAATACGGGTCCGAGACCAGGGGCAGGGTTACGGACGCGGTCAGGGGACCCAGGGCCAGCTTGGTATCCAGGTTCAGGGAGTAGCGGAACGGCAGGTCCAAGCCCCATAGGCTGGATCCGTTCCAGACGCTTTCGAAATCCCCGGCGGACACGAAGGGCGTGTAGTAGCCGCTCTCGGAGAACAGGGACCGGCTCAAGCCCAGGCCCAGGGAAAACTCCAGGGCCTTGAGATTCCCCCGGGATTCGAACCTGCCCTCCACCCCCAGGAAGGCGCCGAGGTTGGAGTACAGATCCGCGAGCAGCTTGAGGTAGTCCCGGGACGACTCCGTGCGGGGCCGGTTCGTCTCCCGCAGGAAAACCCCGCGGAGCTCCTTCTCCTTGCCGGGACCCGTCCGCGCGGTCTTGAAGAGATTGAGGTCGTCCCCGGCGGTTTCAGGCTTCACGCCGAGTATGTAGGTGGTTGTCTGCAGGAACCGTCCCTCCCGGGCCCGGTATCCGATGGCGGGATGGAAGACGAT
>JBFZER010000010.1:0-4771 GCA_041306765.1 Spirochaetota bacterium
TGGTAGTCCCACGGGGAGTTGAACCCCGGCTTCCGGCGTGAGAGGCCAGCGTCCTAACCACTAGACGATGGGACCATATGGCTGGGGGACAAGGATTCGAACCTCGGTAGCAAGATCCAGAATCTTGAGTCCTACCACTAGACGATCCCCCAGCAGGTTTTCTGGGGAAGAAGCCTTTTAGTGAAAATGCCGCACCTTGTCAAGGCGAAATTCGGGAGGCCTTGCCCCGGCGGAGGGCGGGTCGCCGGGTCGTTCACCGGAACGGCCGAGACGCGGGGTCCGGCGAGTGTCCCCGGGGCCGGGGCCCGTGAAGCCTAGCGACCGACCTTCCGCAGCACCGCCGCGAAGAATCCGTCCGTGTTGTGGCGGTGGGGAAACGTGCGGAAGAACCCCTGCGGATCCAGCAGCTCCGGCGGGATTCCCCCAACCTCCCGGGAAAGCCGGAAGTCTCCGTGCCGGCGGAGGAAGTCCAGCACCACGTCCTCGTTCTCCTGCTTCAGGAGCGTGCAGGTGCTGTAGACGAGAATTCCGCCGCCGGGGGCGGGGGCGACGCAGCGGGCGGCATTGTCCAGGAGCCGGCCCTGCAGGGCCGCGAGGGGCGGGATGTCGGAGGCCCCGAGGCGCCACTTGATCTCGGGATTCCGGCGGAGCGTCCCCAGGCCGGAGCAGGGCGCGTCCACCAGGACGCGGTGAAAGGACTCATCCAGGTCCCGCCCCAGGTCGCCCGCGGCGTCCGCCACCCGCGTCCGGATCGACCGGGTCCCCAGCCGCCCGGCGTTCGCCTCCAGTTCCCGGAGCTTCTCGGGGCTGTTGTCCACCGCCAGGATCTCGCACCGGTCGTCCGCCCGCTCCGCCAGGTGCGTCGTCTTCCCCCCCGCGCCGGCGCAGAGGTCGAGGATCCGCTCCCCCGGCTGCGGGGCGACGAGGCGGGCGATCAACTGGGAGGCCTCGTCCTGGAGGGTGATCCGCCCCTCCCGCCAGCAGGACAGTTCCCGGACCGGCCGCCCCGTGTGGGGGAGGACCAGCCCGTCGGGCGACCAGGGCGTCTCCGCCGCCTCCATGCCCTCCGCCCTCAACTCATCCATGACCTCCCGCCGCGTCGCCTTCAGCCCGTTCACCCGGGCCGCCAGCGGCGGGATCTCGTTGCCGGCCCGGCAGAGGTCCGCCGTCTCCTCCATGCCGTATTGGCGGATCCACTGTTTCACGAGCCACAGCGGGTGGGAGTGGACGACGGAGATCCAGCGGGCGGGGTCCCGCTTCCCCGAGGGCAGGGGAACCTCGTCCTTCTTGCGGACGGCGTTCCGGAGCAGCCCGTTCACGAAGGGGACCGACCGGGGGTCCGTCCGCTTCGCCAGGCCCACGGCCTCGTTCACCGCCGCGTACGCGGGGATCCGGTCCATGAAGTGGACCTGGAACAGGGCCGTCCGCAGGATGTTCCGGACCGCCGCGGAGACGGTCGGGGAGTGCTTTTCGCAGAGCGACTGGATGACCCAGTCCAGGTATCCCCGCATCCGCAGGGTCCCGTAGACGATCTGGGTCAGGAGGCCCCGGTCCTGGGGCTCCGGGAAAACATGGCCGGAGAGGACCTCGTCCAGGAGCGGCTCCGCGAAGGCGCCGGTGGTGTCGACGCGGGTGAGGATCTCGACGGCTGCGCGGCGTGGGGATGATTTTGCGGGACGCCCATTGCGCCCGCCGCCGTCGCGCGGTCCTCCCTGGGAACCTCCGGGGGATTCTTTGGCATCCATCGGCCGGCCCGCTATCCCGCCGGGGACTCGCCCAGGGAGGCGCTCCGGGGGCGGTAGCCCCGGAAGAACTCCCGGACGGGCATGCGTTTCTTGCTTTCCATCTGGATGTCCCGGAGGTAGACCGTGCCGTCCCCCGTCGCGACGGGCAGCCCCGCGTCCGTCACGGCGCCCATGGCCCCCGGCTCCCCGGCGGCGGGCGCCGCCGACGCGGTGGCGGCGAAGACCTTCACCTGCTTCCCGTCCAGCCAGGTGTAGGCGCAGGGAGAGGGGGCGAGGCCGCGCACCAGGTTGACGATGTCGGCGGCCCGCCGGTCCCAGCGGATCAGGCCGTGCTCCTTCGTCAGGCGGGGGGCGAGGGGGGCGAGGCCCGAATCCTGGGGCCGCCGCGTGACCGTCCCTTCCAGCAGCCCCGCGATGGTCCGGACGAGGAGGTCCGCGCCGCTCGCGGCCAGGCGGTCGTGAAGCTCCCCGGCATTTTCCCCGGGCCCCACGGGCGTCTCCTCCTGGAGGAGGATGTCCCCCGTGTCCATCCCCTCGTCCATGAACATGATGGTGACACCGGTGACCCGCTCCCCCCGGATGAGGGTCCAGTTGATCGGCGCCGCCCCGCGGAATTTCGGGAGCAGGGAGGGGTGGACGTTGAGGCAGCCCAGGGGCGGGGCCTCCAGGACGGCCTTCGGCAGGATCTGTCCGAAGGCGGCCACGGCGATGAGGTCTGGCCGGAGGCGCCGGAGTGTCTCCAGGAAGGCCTCCTCGCGCACCTTCTCCGGCTGGTAGACCGGGAGGCCCATCTCCAGCGCCCGCTCCTTCGCCGGCGGGGGGGCCAGGTGCTTGCCCCGGCCCCGGGGGCGGTCCGGCTGGGTCACGACCCCGACGACGGGATATCCCGCCCCGACCAGCGCCTCCAGGGACGGGACGGCGAATTCGGGGGTGCCCATGAACAGGACGGTCGGCTTGGCCATGGTCGCGCCCCCCTACTTTGTCCCCGCGAGGGAGGCCAGGGTCTCCTCGGGGTTCCGGCAGGGGCTGCAGGCCAGCGCCCCGTCGGGCCCGACGATCGCCACGGCGGGCACCCCCGGGACACCGTAGTCGTCCGCCACCCGTCCCGATTCGTCCAGGAGCGTCCGATAGGGCAGGTTGTACCGGGCGGTGAAGCGGGCCACCTTGTCCCTCGATTCCAGGACGTCGACCCCCACCATGACCACCCCCTTCTGCGTCAGCCGCGCGTAGAGCTCCTTGTAGTAGGGGATTTCGGACCGGCAGGTGGAGCACCAGGTGGTGGAAAAGACGATCAGAACCGTTTTCCCCCGCTGCTCGCTCAGGCGAAACGTCCGGCCGCCGGTGTCGGGCAGGGTGAAGTCCGCCGCCTGCCCCGGCGCGGGCCTCGCCCCGGTCCGGGCGGGCGGGGGCGCGCTGTCGCAGGACGCCACGATAAGAAGCGCCGCCAGCAGAGCCGGCAGCGGAAGAGACGATCGCATCCTTTTATATATGTGCTTCATCCATCTCCTTTCATCCCCAGAGCATCCCGGCCTGGATCAGGAAGTACTCGCCGGTCCCGATGAGGACCCAGCCGAGGAGCTTGCGGATCCGCTCCATCCACAGCCCCGACCTAGGCATGCCCGCCAGGAGCGCCGAGAATGTCCCCAGCAGGATCAGCAGGGTCCCCATGCCGAACGAAAACACGAACAGCAGGCCCATGCCGAGGGGCACGTTTTGCCGCGCCGCCACGTAGCCCAGGAGCACCGCCAGGATGGGCGCGGTGCAGGGTCCCACGATGAACCCGGCGGTCACCCCCATGAGGAGCCCCCCGCCCATTCCCCCGAGCCGCTCGCTGGCCTGCAGCCTCCCGACCCAGCCGGGGGTCCGGACGGGCAGCGAGAACGCGTCCAGCATGGCGAGCCCCATGAGGAGGCACAGGTTGCCCACGAAAAAGGGGATCCACGGGCTGGACTGGAGCTGTCCGAAGAGTTTTCCCGACAGGGCCGCCATAGCCCCAAAGGCGCTGTATGTCAAGGACATGCCGGTCACGTAGACCAAGGACAGAAGCAGGGCCCGGCGACGCGACCCGGCCCCCCGGTTCCCGATGTAGGCGATGGTGATGGGGATGACGGGGTACACGCAGGGGGTGAAGCTGACCAAAACGCCCCCCAGGTAGGCGACCAGGAAGGGAAGCAGGACGGAACCCTGCAGGGAGGCCGACAGCCAGTCGGACAGGTACTGTTCCATCGGGGTCGGCGGCTCCTTTCTCACCCTTCCGGGGGGATGATCGACAGAAACGCGTTTCCCGCCTTATACTTGTTTCCACCCCAAAGGAAAAGCGGTTCCTGCGGGACGCGGACAGGGGTGGGCGGCCTCCCGGCGGCTTGCGCCCTGCTCCGGCGATCGGGGCCCGGGAACGCCGGGGCGGACAATGCCGGCCTGCTTCGCCCGGACGCGGCGGGACGGCGCCGCGAGGGCCGCGAGGGAAAGCCAACACCTTGATCTTCCTGCCGAAGTGCGGGGAAGGGCCGCCATCTTTCCTGATACTCTGGCATAATAATAATACTTGACACAACTTCGAAAAACCTCTACGTAATTTTCCCATAGGCAGTTTTTACATCATCCCCGCATATCCTCACGTTTTTGCATGTTTGTGTTGACACGGTTCGGAAGGTCAGGTAGTTAGGAACCGCAACATATTTTTTATCAGGGGATTGGCACTTCTTCATGGTCATCATCAATGGCCAGGCCTTTAACACGGTGGTGGACGCGGCAGAGGTCCTCGGTGTTTCCGCCAAGACGATCGGCGATTACGTCCGCAAGGGCATCATCCCCCCACCTCCGGAGGTTCACTACGGAGTCCGCATCTTGAGGCACTATCCCAAGGAATACCTGCAGCAGGCCAAAAAGATCCTCGCAGGATACCGCAGGGACAGGATTGCGCGCTTTGGCCCCCGTTCCTGATCGGGAGCCGCACCTAAACCATTCATCACAGGGCGGTCCGACGCCCGGATTCAGGAGGGCATCCCTTGGCCCGGAACGACGAT
>JBFZER010000011.1:0-5037 GCA_041306765.1 Spirochaetota bacterium
ACCGTCGATACCGCTCTGCGTCTGGCGAAACACATAGGCTTCCTAAAGGGACAGAGCTGAATACGCATGTCCGGGCCGGCGACATCCGCCTGCGATTACCCGACTAGCTTATCGTCCATCCATCTTGACTTCCCGCCCGCCCCGCCCTAGCTTTATTAATCAGACAGAATCCATTTCAACCAGGAGCCCGCCATGTCCGGAACGGCCTTCCCCTCCCCCGGGGAGATCCTGCGGAAGCACTTCATGGAGCCCCGGGGAATCACCATCTACCGCCTGGCCCGGGACACCCGGATCCCCGCCACCCGGATCTCCGGGATCCTCCGGGGCCGTCGGAAGATCAACCCGGAGATGGCCCGGCGCCTGTCCCGATACTTTTCCAACCCCCCGGAGTTCTGGCTGGGCGTCCAGAACCGGCGCGACCTTAGGGAAGAACGAGAGCGGCTGGCCGTACAGCTGGCCCGGATCCGGAGCGTACTGTGAGGGGACCAGACCTCGACGGGCAACCTAACACCTTCTAGTATCGTTTGACGATAATAACGTTATACGTTATTATAGACCCATGATCTCCTCCTTCGGAGACAAGGAAACAGAAAAAATCTGGAACCAGGAATATTCCCGAAGATTGCCTCGGGAGATACAAGGAACGGCTCTTCGGAAGTTGATCATGATCCATAGGTCCGTATCCTTGGCGGATCTCCGGATTCCGCCGGCAAACAGGCTGGAAAGGCTCTCCGGCGACCGGGAGGGACAGTACAGCATCCGGATCAACGATCAATGGCGAATCTGTTTCAAGTGGGTGGATGGAAACGCCCAGGCCGTCCACATCGTCGATTACCATTAGGAGGAAGCATGGACCGGATTCCGAATATCACCCCCGGAGAAATCCTTCGGGAGGAATTCCTCAATCCCCACGGTATTACCGCCTACCGGTTAGCCAAGGAAACCCGGATTCCGGCGACCCGGATCGCGGAAATCCTCCATGGCCGGCGTAAGGTCACCGTCGATACCGCCCTGCGGCTGGCGAAATACTTCGGAAACTCCCCGGATTTCTGGCTGGGCGTCCAGAACGAGCACGACCTTAGGGAAGAACGAGCGCGGCTGGCGGAAGAATTGAAATCGATCGGAAGCGTGGCCTAGGGCTTCCTAAAGGGACAGAGCTGAATACGCATGTCCGGGCCGGCGACATCCGCCTGCGATTACCCGACTAGCTTATCGTCCATCCATCTTGACTTTGGGGCCCGGCCCGCCCTAGCTTTTTTAATCAGACAGAATCCATTTCAACCAGGAGCCCGCCATGTCCGGAACGGCCTTCCCCTCCCCCGGGGAAATCCTGCGGAAGCACTTCATGGAGCCCCAGAGAATCACCATCTACCGCCTGGCCCGGGACACCCGGATTCCCGCCACCCGGATCTCCGGAATCCTCCGGGGCTGTCGGAAGATCAACCCGGAGACGGCCCTCCGTCTGTCCCGGTACTTTTCCAACCCCCCGGAATTCTGGCTGGGCATCCAGAACCGGCGCGACCTGGAGGAGGCCCGGGAGCGGCTGGCTGTGCAGCTGGCCCGGATAAAAAGCGTGCTGTGAAGGGGCGGAGCGGCCGCCCGCTCCGGGAATCCGTATGCGAACTGCTCGGCGCGACGTGTTCGGGCACTCCTGGGTCCCCGGATGCGGATCTCCCGACGGCGCGGAGGAGGTCGGTATCTGATACCGATCCATGACTATATCGGAGCTCTGTCCCCGGGATCGCTGGTGATCGAGGACAGAAACGGACTCGGCATTGCGCCCCGGCTGGCAGCCTGTTCTTCAGCCCCTTGAACGGTTGAAGCATTTTGAATACTATTGAAAGCAGGAGATGACATGGCCAAGACAATAACGGTTCGGATCGATGACAACGTCTACGATCTTCTGAAAAAGGCCGCGGACGGCCAGAAGCGGACCATCTCCAACTTCATGGAGGTCGCCGCCCTGAATTATATCGTGAGCGATTCCACCGTGGACGAGTACGAAATGGCGGAGATCCTGGAACATGCGGAGGATCTCCGAGCCGGCTTGGCCGACGCCGAGAACGGTCGGTACGAAATCCTTGGCTGAATTTCGGATCGCGGAAACCGATTCCTTCCGACGAAAGATTCGGAAACCCGCCTATCGCGGCCTGTACAAAAAGATCAACGAGTATGTCTACCCGCTTCTCCGAGAAAATCCCTGGTTCGGCCCGCAAATCAAGCGCTTGAAGGGGGAATTCAAGAACGTTCTCCGGTTCCGGATCGGAGATTACTGGCTCTTCTATATAATCCGGGAGGAAACGATCCTGGTGATCATCCTGGATATCGAACATAGGAAGGACGCGTATCGGTAGGCGTCGGTTCTTGCAGATCAGAAACCTTCCTTCCCCCCTCCCCCGCCCCTAGCCAGCCTTACCATAAGCAGGGCGGCGTCGGAGGGCCGGATGCCCGGGATCCGGGCCGCCTGGCCCAGGGTGAGAGGCCGGGCCGCTTCCAGTTTCTCCCGGGACTCCACGGAAAGGCCGTCCACGGAGCGGTAGTCGAAGCCCTCGGGGATGGGCTGGTCCTCGGAACGCCCCAGCCGGGCGGCCTGGCGCTCCTCACGGGCCAGGTAACCCGCGTACCGGGCATCCAGGACCGCGGTTTCCACCCGGTCCGGGGACAGAACTGCCAGTTCGGGCAAAAAATCGACCAAATCCAGCCCGAAGGCCCGGGGATCCCGGACGGCCCGGTCCCAGGATTCGCCGACGTGGGGGGCCAGCGGGGACAGAGCTCGTTCGAGGGACAGAGCTTCCGCCCGCGCCGCGTCACCTTGTCGCACTTTCCGGGTCCGCAGAAGCTCCGCGGCCTCCTCGATCCCCGCCCGGCGAGCCTCGAAGCGCTCCCAGGCCCGGTCGTCCACCAGGCCCGTCCGCCGGCCGACGGGGGTCAGCCTTCGGTCCGCGGTATCGCAGCGCAGGGCCAGGCGGTGCTCGGCCCTGCTCGTGAACATCCGGTAGGGTTCTTTCGTGCCCAGGGTGGCCAGGTCGTCCGCCAGGACCCCGATATACGACTCCGAGCGCGGCAAGACTATCGGTTCCTCTCCCCGGAGGCGGCGGGAGGCGTTGATTCCCGCCAGGATCCCCTGGGCCGCGGCCTCCTCGTACCCCGAGGTGCCGTTGGTCTGCCCCGCGGTAAAGAGACCCCGGACGCGCTTGGTTTCCAGCGAGGGACAGAGCTGAAGCGGATCCAGATAGTCATATTCCACCGCATAGGCGGGCCGTACGATTTCCACCCGCTCAAGGCCCGGAATGGTGCGCAGGAAGGCCTCCTGGACGTCCTCGGGCAGGGAGGATGACAGGCCGTTCAGGTACATCTCGTCCGTATCCAGGCCCTCGGGCTCCACGAAGACCTGGTGCCGGGTCCGGTCCGGGAACCGGACCACCTTGTCCTCGATGGAGGGGCAGTACCGGGGTCCCCGGCCGGTGATCTTCCCCCCGTACAGGGGCGATCGGTCCAGGCCGGCCCGGATGGCCGCGTGGGTGGCCTCATTTGTGTAGGTGATCCAGCAGGGCACCGAGGGGCGGTCCACCCCGTCGTTCCGGAAGGAGAAAGGCCGGGGCGGTTCCCCGTCCTGGCGCTCCATGCGGCCGTAGTCCAGGGACCGGCTCCGGACCCGGGCGGGGGTCCCGGTCTTCATGCGGCCCACGGTGAAGCCTTTTCTTCTGAGCTCTGTCCCCAGGCCGGCCGCCGCCCCCTCGCCCAGACGGCCCCCCGGGGCCTCCCATTCGCCTATGAAGAGCCTTCCTTCCATGAACGTGCCCGTTGTCAGCACGACGACTGCCGCCCCGATCCGGGCTCCCCGCTCGGTGACCACCCCCTCGACCCGGGTACCGGAGGCATCGCTCAGGATGTCCGTGACCGTGTCCATGCGGATGTCCAGGTTGGTCAGGGACTCCAGGCGGCGCCGGGCCAGGGACGAGTAGAGGGCCTTGTCCACCTGGGCCCGGGGGGCCTGGACCGCGGCGCCCCGGGACCGGTTCAGGACCCGGTACTGGATCAGGGAGGCGTCGGTCAACAGGCCCATCTCCCCGCCCAGGGCGTCCACCTCCCGGGCAAGGTTGCCCTTGGACAGCCCCCCCACCGCGGGGTTGCAGGAGAGGCGGCCGATGGCATCGGGGTTCTGGGTCACCAGGAGGGTCCGGTGCCCCAGGCGGGCCAGTGCCGAGGCGGCCTCGATCCCCGCGTGTCCCCCGCCGATTACAATGCCATCGTAATCCATAGGTCATTTTCCAACGCAGAAGCGCGAGAAGATGGTTTCCAGGACGGCCTCCGGGACCGACTCGCCGGTGAGTTCCGCCAGGGCGTCCGCGGCCTCCCGGAGGTCAACTGTCGCCGCGTCCAGGTGGGCACCGGCGGCCAGGGCGTCCCGGGCCGCGGCCAGGGCCCGGGCGGCGCGGCGGGCGCAGTCGGCCTGGCGCCGGCTCGCCAATCGCGCAAGCCGCGGAGCGGCTTGCGGCGACGAAGCCCTACCGGCTTCGTCGAGTTTTCTGGATGCCCCGTCGAGCTCTGTCCCCCGAAGCCGCGCGCCAAGCTCGGCAGCCAGGACTGAAAAGCCCTCCCCGGTGGCCGCGGAGAGGGGGATCCAGCCCTCCGGGGCGGGCAGGGCCTCGGGGCGGTCGACCTTGTTCCACACCCGGACCGCGCCGGGCAGGGAAGCGAGGATTTCTAGATCCTCGGGCAAGGCACCCCGGGTCCCGTCCACCAAGTAGACGACCAGGTCCGCCCCCTCGGCCAGGAGGCGGGAGCGGCGCACACCCTCGGCCTCCACCGGGTCCGGGGCGTCCCGGAGGCCCGCGGTGTCGAAGAGGGCCACCGGGATCCCGTCCAGGTCCAGGTCCGCCTCGATGTAGTCCCGGGTGGTGCCGTGGGACTCGGAAACTATGGAACGTTCTTCCTTTAAAAAGAGGTTGAAGAGACGGGACTTCCCGGCATTCGTCGGGCCCGCCAGGGCCACCCGGGCCCCTTCGTCCAGGATGCGGCCCACGGCGTGGCTTG
>JBFZER010000012.1:0-3995 GCA_041306765.1 Spirochaetota bacterium
TGGACCGTTGGATCCTGTCCGTCTGCGAATCCATGGTCGCCGCGGTGACCGAAGCCCTGGACGCCTATGACATGCAGAAGGCCATCGATCCGATCGTGGACTTCATCGACGCCCTGAACAACTGGTACATCCGCCGCTCCCGGCGCCGTTTCTGGCGGAGCGGGGAGGATGCCGACAAGGCGGACGCCTACGCCGCCCTGGGCCGGGTGCTCCTGCGCCTCTCCCTGGCGGCGGCGCCCATCGCCCCCTTCATCACCGACGAGATCTACCGCAACCTGCGGCGGCCCGGGATGCCGGAATCAGTGCACCTGGCGGACTACCCCGTCTACGACGGGGAGTACAAGGACGAGGACCTGGAGTGGAAGATGGCGGTCATCCGCAGGGCGGTAACCATGGGCCGGGCCCTCCGGTACCAGCACAACCTCAAGATCCGCCAGCCCCTGGCCGCGGTCCACCTGGTCACCCGGGACCCCCGGGAGCGGGCGGTCCTCCTGGAGATGGAGGAGATCCTCCGGGACGAGCTGAACGTCAAGGAAGTGGTATTCCGGGAGGACGAGGAGGAACTGGTCGAGTACCAGGCCAAGGCCAACTTCCGGGTCCTGGGCAAGGAGCTGGGCAAGGATATGAAGGCCGCGGCGGACCGGATCGAGAAGCTGTCGGGCCGGCAGATAGCCAGCCTCCTGGAGGGCTCGGTCCTGGAGCTCGAGGTGGCGGGACGCTCGGTGGAACTCACGAAGGAGAAGCTGGATATCCGGCGCATCGAGAAGGAGAGCCTCAAGGTCGTGAACGAGGGGACCCTGACGGTGGCCCTGGACGCGGCGGTGACGGAACAACTCCTGAAAGAAGGCTGGGTGCGGGACCTTGTGCGGGGGGTGCAGAACCTTCGCAAGGAGGCGGGACTCGAGGTCACGGACCGCATCCGGCTGATCCTTCACGGTTCGGATACCCTGCGGAAGGCCTTCTCGGAGTTCGAGGACTACGTCCGGAGCGAAACCCTGGCCTCGGAAACCCTCTGGGCCGAAGAGCCGGGCATGTCGGAGATCGACATGGAAGGGGACGCGTGGAAGGCGGGTGTCAGTAAACGGTAGTCAGGAGCCGGGCAACGGAATCGAGGAAAGGATCCGGAAGCCTCGCGGAACGCGAAGCGTTCCGTGCCGTCGAGCCGCGTCAGTGGCTCGACGCGACTTTTTCTTCAATCCTCTCCATCGTCTCCTTCGACAGGTAATGCTCTATC
The DNA here is from genome assembly GCA_041306765.1 of Spirochaetota bacterium. Classification (GTDB taxonomy): domain Bacteria; phylum Spirochaetota; class Spirochaetia; order Treponematales; family UBA12059; genus JAAYUR01. The sequence goes on from JBFZER010000012.1 coordinate 1,235, forward strand.
CTGCAGGCGTCCTTTTCCGCGGTTTCCGGGGAGACCCGGAGCACCCGGGTGAGGTAGTCGGTCAGGAGGGCGTGGCGGCGGGCGATCTCCTCCGCGGCCTTGCGGCCGGAGGCGGTGAGCAGGATGGCCCCGTAGCGCTCGTGCGCCGCCAGGCCCCGGTTCTCGAGCTCGTGAAGGGCGATGTGCACCGAGGGTTTGGACACCCCGAGTTCCCGGGCCATGTCCGTGACCCGGGCGCCGCCATCGCGCTTCTCCAGCCGGACGATGGTTTCCAGGTACATCTCCAGGCTTTCGGACAAGGTTTTTCCCGTCATGCCCGGCACTCGTTCCGCATAAATATGCACATCCTTCGCCAAGGATATTCATCGCCCGAAGGGCCGACTCAGTATACTCCGGGAGACGAAGAACCGTCATCCCGGAAAAACCGGTGTCGACCCCCGGAATTCAGCGGTTTCCCCTGGTTTCGGACAGAAAAACCCTTATTCCGACTCTGTTTATCATAATTATTTTTCAGTATTCAAACCATTTTCTCATATCTTGAACCCGTATTCTTATTTTGATTGACAACTCCATTATGGTAAGTTTATTCTCCCTGAAGAAACCCAACGTTCCAAATTTAAGGAGGAACATGGAATGACTACCATCATCGCGGTAGTGGCTCTGGTGATCTACCTGGCCTTCTACTTCACCTTCGGAAAGACCCTCAGGGACAAGCTCCTTCAGAGCGACAAGGCCCCCAAGGCTCCGTCCGAGCGGCTTTCCGACGGCGTGGACTACATCCCGACGAACAAGTTCGTCCTGTTCGGGCACCACTTCGCGTCCATCGCCGGCGCGGGCCCGATCACCGGTCCCGCCATCGCCGTGGCCTGGGGCTGGCTCCCCGGCCTCCTGTGGATCTGGATCGGCAACGTATTCCTCGGCGCCATCCACGATTACCTGTCCCTCACGGCCTCCGTGCGCTACGACGGCCGCTCGATGCAGTTCGTGTCCCAGGACCTGATCGGGAAGAACGCGGGCAAGACCTTCGCCTGGTTCATCCTGTTCCTCTGCATCCTGGTCGTCGCGGCCTTCGGAGACATCGTGGCCGGCCAGTTCGCCGCGGACGGGCGCGTATTCGCCTCGTTCCTGTTCTTCTGCGTGGCGGCGGTCATCTCCGGCTACTTCATGTACAAGACCAAGCTGGGCCTCCCGGTCGGCTCCGTGATCGGCCTCGTGCTGATCATCGTCGCCTTCTGGCTCGGCGGGATGGTGCAGGTGAAGTGGACAAAGGACGTCTACTTCCTGATCATCTTCGTGTACATCGTGCTGGCCTCCACCCTGCCGGTCAACCTCCTGCTCCAGCCCCGGGACTACCTGTCCTCCTTCTTCCTGTACTTCGGGCTCCTGGTGGGCGGCATCGCGGCCATCATCGGATTCAAGCCCCTGGACTCCCTGGCCCCGATCATCAGCCTGAACGCCAAGGTCATCGGCGGCGTGCCCTCCCCCTTCTGGCCGACGGTTCCCCTCGTGATCGCCTGCGGCGCCCTCTCGGGATTCCACTCCCTGGTGGCCGCCGGGACCAGCTCCAAGCAGCTTGCCAAGGAGCAGGACGCCCTGTTCGTCGGCTACGGCGCCATGCTCACCGAAGGTTTCCTTTCGACCCTGGTCATCGTCTCCATCGCCGCCTTCGGCAAGGCAGCCCTGGGGGACAAGCTCCTGGCCACCCCGGCCCTGGGCCGCTTCGTCCAGTCCTTCGCCAAGATGGTCAGCACCCAGCTGCCCTTCCTGCCCATGAGCTTCATGACCCTCTTCTCCGCGGTCTGGGTATCCACCTTCGCCCTCACGACCCTGGACACCACGAACCGCCTGGGACGCTACATCATCCAGGAAATGGTCCTTCCCCTCAAGGAAAAGGCCTCGGGGGTGTACAACACTCTCGGCAACAAGTGGGTGGCCTCCCTCATCATCGCCTTCCTGGGCATCTATCTGGCCCGGTCCGGCGGCTACAGCTTCCTGTGGCCCGCCTTCTCCGGCGCCAACCAGCTGCTGGCCTCCATCGTCATGCTGACCGTGGCCGTATGGGTCAAGAAGAAGCTGAATCCCCAGTACACGATGGTGGTGCTCATCCCCGCCATCTTCCTCTGGGTGACGGTGACCTGCGCCCTGGTCTGGTACGTGGGCTTCGTGGTCCCGACCTTCTTCCGTGACATGGCCAAGACCAACGTGGTGATCACCGGATCCATCGTAGGCGGCATGACCGTGATCATGCTCATCCTGAACTTCGTGATGATCGGCGGCTTCCTGAAAAACTGGAAGACCAAGGCGGCGTAAGCTCCTCTTGCCGCCCGGCGGGCTCGTACCCGCCGGGCGTCTTCGCGGCTTCGCGATGTTCGGCGACGGGGTGTCCGGAAGGCTCAAGGCCGCGGGCACCCCGTCCTTTTCGGGTCCGTTCCGTCGCCGTCCCGGCACGGCCGGCCCGCACCGGGAGACCTTCGTGAAAAAGATCCTTCGCAAGCTTAAGCGGGCCTGGCAGATCATGGGCCAGGTGAACCGCGAGCGCGCGGTGGGTATGCTCGAGTTCGAACTCAAGGAACTCGAGAATATCTTTGCCCTGCTGATCCTGGGCGGCTTCGTGGGCATGCCCTCGCCCCCCGCCCCCACCGCCATAGAACTCCAGCCCCTGCTGGAACGGGAGATGGCTGTCATGCTCAACCGTTCGGACTTTGCCCAAGACCCCGTCGGGGCCCTCATGGGTATCCTGGAAGTGGATTGAGGAACCGGA
>JBFZER010000013.1:0-4497 GCA_041306765.1 Spirochaetota bacterium
TCCGGTGCGGCTCGGGGTTGTTGCTGAAGATGAACTCCAGGTTGTCGTAGATGGGCTGCATCCAGGGCCGCAGCTTCTCCTCCTTGGAGCCCGGCAGGAAGCCCAGGTCGTTGCCCAGGGGGATGACGGGCCGCGTGACGAGAAGTCTCGAATAGGTTTTCTGCTCCATGACCTTCTCGAGGCCCACGGCGATGGCGAGCAGTGTCTTTCCCGTCCCGGCGCGGCCCACAAGGGTCGCCACGCGGATCTGGTCGTTGAGGAGCAGCTCCAGGGCAAAGCGCTGCTCCTTGTTTCGCGCCTTGATGCCCTGGTTGGTGCTCTCGCCATAGACGAGAGGCCGCAGCTCCCCGCGGAAGTAGCGCGACAGCGCTGACTGGGAGGACGCAACGTGGTTCTTCAGCACGAAGAACTCGTGGGGCCGCCCGGGTCCGCGGCCGTTCATCTCGAGGCGCCCTTCCTTGAAAAAGGCATCCATCTCATCGGCCGTGACGTCCACCACGCCTGCGCCCGTGTAAAGCTCATGGTAATTGACCTTGTCGTTGTAGAAATCCTGGGCGGGGATGCCGAGGACGTCTGACTTGACGCGCAGGTTCAGGTCTTTCGACACCAGGAAAACCCGCCCGACAAGCTGTTTGCTCAGGCTGTAGGCCACGGCGAGGATCCGGTTGTCCGTCTTGTGCGGGTCGAAGCCGGGGGGGAAATCGCCCACGGCGTCCTGATGGTTGAGCTCGATGCGCAGCCTCCCGCCCGAGGGAAGAGGAACGCCCGTCGACAGGCAGCCTGATTCGCGCATCTTGTCGAGTTCCTGGGACACGACACGGGCGTTTCGCCCGACTTCGTCCTGCCTTTTCTTCTGGTTGTCGATTTCCTCGATGACGGCCATGGGGATGACCACCTCGTTGTCCTCGAAGGCGAACAGGGCGCCGGGGTTGTGCAGCATCACGTTGGTGTCCAGGATGTACGTCTTCACCATGGGGTCAGGTTCCTCCGTTGCTTCGGCGGGCGGTGCCCCGCCCCGCGGGCCGGTCGCGGCGCGGGTCGGGGGGGATAGGGCGGTGGCCGGCCCCGGCAGGACCGGCGGGCGGGTTTGAGGGCAGGGGTGGCCTCCTGTCTAAAGCGCCGGCCTCTCCGGCGTCCGGGCGATGGCGTATTCGAAATGCCTGTGCCGGAGTCCCGGACCCCGCCCGAAATAGTGCCACTTCGGGAAGTTGAAATCCGAGGTGACGGAGCGGGGGAGAAGGAGCACGGCCTTCAGAAAGGCCTCGAGATCGGGCACGTTGTGAATGTTCAGTTCGTACCCCCAGCGCTCCAGCTTGTCAAGAACGTCCTGCTTGTCCGGGGCCTTCCAGTTGATGGAGAAGCGGTTGATCCCCCAGCCGTGGAGGACGTCGAGCATGGCCAGGGCCTTCGACGGCGCCCCGAGGATCAGGGGCACGAGAAAGTCCACGGGGCACTGGATCACCGCCCGGGGATGCGTCTCCGAGAGCCTGCGGAAACCCTCCTCCCGGAGGACCTCCACCTGCCCGTTGAACCACAGCCGTCGGTCGGGCAGGCGGGCCCCCTGGAGGATCTCCAGGACACGGTCGAGGGGCCGCCCGTCTTCCTTCAGGTCCAGCTTCAGGGACTTGTCGGTGTCGCGGAGGGTCAAAAGGATGTTCCCGAGGGTCAGGAACGCTTCGTCGGGTTCGGGTGGCGATTCGACGAAATCGTCGTTCCTCAGGAGGACCGCGTCGCCATCCGGATCGAATCGAACGTCGCACTCGGCCCACTCGATGTTGGAGGCGAGAAACTGCCTCAGGTTGGCCTTGTCGTTGACGCCGTGCCAGACAAACTGGACATGCCTCGGCAGCGCCCGCTCCGGGACCAGCTCCGTGATGTCGTACTCCCGCCCCGCCACCGTCCGGGCGGGGAGCTGTGCGCGCTTGGAACGGAAGATCGTGTCGGCATGCAGCAGAAGGATTTCCCCGTGGGGGTCCGCGGTTGCGACGGCCCGCAGGTTCTCCGGTTCGTTGTCCACGAAGGCGACGACGCGGTAGCCTCGCTCGCGGAAGTGCCGGATCCCGTCGATCTTTCCCTCGACGACCCCGTCGTCCCAGCCCCGGGGGTTCATGTAGAGGTGCTCGTCCCGGAAGGCCACCTTGTACTCGCGGCCGATGTTGTTGAGGGAGAGGAGCGTCTCCCTCCGGATCAGCTCGGGGCGGCCCGTGTTGAGGCCCACATGGGTCCGGGGCTGGATCTGGAACCAGCGGATCACCTCCATGACCCCCGCGAAGGGGCGGTGGGACCGCAGGAGCCCCTCGGGGGCCCAGCAGTGCTCGGCGTACCAGGCCAGGACCTTTTCCCTCTGATTCTCCGGGAGGCCCATCGTCTCCAGGAGGAGGTCCACCTGGCTCTCGTTCGTCCGGATGTTCTCCGGGGTGAGTCCCCGGAACCACTCCGTGCCGTGGGCGCGGTCGTAGGACGTGAGGGCATGGTGGATCATGTAGCGCGAGTCGAGGATCGTGCCGTCGATGTCGAAGAGCACCATCTGCTCCTTGTCGGGGTGGCTCTGCCTCATCTGCTCGTAATGCCGCGACAGTCTCTGCATCCAGGTGTTCATGGCCCGCCTTGTCTCCCTTTCGTTCTGGATGACGTCCACCGGAAACTCGGGTGCGGACGCCATCCGAAGGTCCGCGTCGTGCTTCCGCGGATACGGTCCATTCAATCTAAGGCGTGATTGTAACAGGAATGTGACGGCGGGGTGAAAGGTTCGTGACGCCGTGCGCCCGTCGTCCGCGCCTGCCGGCGGCCCATCGGCCGGGGATCCCGGCCGGCCGAAATCCTCGGAAACACGGCCTGAAAAGGGAAGGGAGGGGACAACGCGCCTTGTGCGTCCAGAACCCCTCTTTTTCCTTGATCATTTGGTTAAGTGAGCTTATAAAGATTCAGCTCCGGTGAAGAAGGGTGAAAAGAGGGCGCAGATGGGCATGAAGGACCGGTTCGACGGGTTTTCCATCGAGAACAAGGGTCTCTACTATAAGCTTTCCATCATTTTCGGCCTCTTCTTCCTGGCACCGGTCTTCGGCTTCATCTACTTCGCCGTCAAGTACGACCTCCTGCACGACGAGCATATCCCCATCTATTTCATCATCCTTCTGCTCCTGTTTTTCTTTGGTTTTGTCCTCCTCCGGAAACTGGTGGACGACATCATCTCCTTCTCCCGGCACGTGACGCAGACCCTGACGGAGGACCTCAAGGGCCGGGCGCCGCTCCCCGTTCACACCGACGAGATGAAGGGGCTCGTCGCCTCCTTCCAGACCCTGGAGCAGGAACTCCGGTACAGCTTTCAGAAGCTGGACAAAACAAGCCGGGACATCACGACCATCAAGGAGCTGGCGGACCTCTGCTACATCACCTTCAACCCCGACGACCTCCTGCACATCACCCTCGAGAGGGCCCTGAAGCTCGTGGACGCCGACATCGGCTCCGTCCTCATCCTGGATCGCACGCAGCGGGACAGCTTCCTGGTGGTTTCCTCCATCGGCCTCGGGGGCATGCTCAAAAAAGGCGACCGGGTGCCCTATGCGGACAGCATCGCCAAGTTCGCCGTCATCAACAAGACGCCCCTCGTGGTGGCGGACATCGAGAACGACACCCGGTTCGGGCGGTCGTCCCGGAACCACTACGCCACGAAATCCTTCATCTGTATGCCCCTGAAAACGATCCACGATGTGGTCGGCGTCGTTACCATCTCCCGGAGCCGGCAAGATCAGCCCTTCCGGTCCGAAGACGCGGATCTCCTGAGCCCGCTGCTGAGCAACGCCGCGTTCACCTACGACAACCTGCTGCTCATGCGGAAGGGCGAGATGCAGGACGCCCGCCTGGCCTCCCTGGAGAGCGTCATCCGGTCCGTCAATTCCAGCCTGAAGCCGGCGGAGCGGGTCCAGCAGATCCTGCACCAGGTCCGCCAGGCCCTGCCCTTCGAGACGGCCGTCCTCATCGGCCGGGACCGGGGCGAGCCGGGAGTGGTCTCCATCACCGACGTTCAGGCTTTCGGTCCGACGGACCTCGTTCCCGGGGTGCTGCCGGACATGGAGGGGTCCGTCCTGGAGCGGGCGCTGCGCACGAAGAACGCGGTGATCCTCAAGGACGGCGAACGGTCCGACCATCCCCTGGACAGGCACCTCTTCGGAGGCGATTCCGCCGCCGCCCACATCGTGGCCCCCCTGGAAGCGGAGGGCGTCTCCATCGGGGCCCTTCTGCTCCTGAATGTCCCGCAGGACTCCCTGACCCAGGTCAAGGAATACCTGGACGCGGTTTCCGAAGGCCTGGCGCTGGCCCTGGACAAGGAGCGGCTCGTGTTCTCCGCCCTGAAGCGAAACCAGGAGCTCGAGGCGATCCGGCAGATCGGGAGCGCCCTCTCCACCGCCACCTTCGACATGGAAAAAGTCCTGAGCTACACCATGGACATGATCCGGGTTGCGGTGAACGTGGAGGCGGGAACCCTGTTCCTGGTCG
>JBFZER010000014.1:0-3690 GCA_041306765.1 Spirochaetota bacterium
CCCGGTCTTCGTATACAACAACCCGGAACTCTCCCGGAATCCCGTGGCCCCGGACACCCTGCGGGTACTGGCCGACGAGGGCCTGGCGGGGGTCAAGGATTCGGACTTCGACATCGTCACCTTCTACAACTTCCTGAACGCGGTCAAGAAGCCGGGCTTCAAGTTCATCGTGGGTACCGAGGCCATCGCCGCGGCCGCCCTGGACGCCGGCGCCGTCGCCGTCATTGCTGGACTGGCCAACGCCCTCCCGGAGTACATGCAGGAATTCTACTCGATATGGAAGAAAGGCGACGCCCAGGCTACGGCAAAGAAACAGCTGGAAGTCATCCAGGTCCGGAACGCCCTCAAGCTGGGGCCGACCTTGACAATGACCTACGCCATTCTTAGGATGAGGGGGTTCGATCCCGGCTACCCGCGGGCTCCGTTCACAGAGATATCGGACGAGCTGTACAAGAAGGCCCTGGCCCAGCTCAAGTCCCTAGGACGTATCTGATGAGTCCGACCGCACGACGTACCCCCGGCGAGATACTCCCGGCGATCCGCGAGAAGCTGAACGGGCTACCGCAGATCCAGCAGCAGATCGCCCAATTCATCCTGGAGCATCCCCAGGACGTCGTGCGGATGTCCATATCCCACCTGGCCATGAGCACCGGGGCCAAGAGCGAAGCATCCATCGTCAAGTTCTACCGCGGCCTCGGATACTCGGGCTACCACGACTTCAAGGTCACCTTGGCCACGGAGATAGCAGGCCGGAGTTTTCATAACCCGGATGATTTCAACCGGATTTCCGTGGATGACGATATATCCTCGATTCGGAACAAGATATTCCTGTCCAGCATGCATGTCCTGGAGGCAAACAACAACTCCATCGACGACGCCGTACTGGCTCGGACTATCGAAATCCTCAAATCCGCGAAGCGGGTGATCATCCTGGGCTACGGCACCTCGGCGGTCGCCGGCTATGACCTCTTCGTCAAGCTCTCACGGCTGGGCATCGACTGCCACTACTCCCTGGACTCCCACGTCAACGCCTTGGTTTTAGCCGAACCGAGGGAGGGGGACGTCCTCTTCGCCATCTCGTACTCCGGAGAGTCCCGGGACGTGGTCCTCCAGGCCGAGCGGGTCCGGGGAATGGCCAAGGTGATCGCCCTGACGGGCGAGGCGGATTCCCCCCTGGCGGGAATCTCCGACGTATGCATCGCGGTGCGCTCCTTCGAGACGGCCTTCCGGACCGACGCCATGGTCTCCCGGATGGTGCAGATCACCATCATCGACATACTCTTCACGGCCCTGGCCTTACGGGGCGGTGACGCGGCTCTGGCCCGCCTCTCCCGCTCCCGCCAGGGATTATCCTTCCTGAAATTTTAACCGAGGTTCTTCGATGAAACTCTATGGCGTCATACCCCCCATGGTGACCCCCTTCGACGCGCACGGCGATGTCGACTTCCCGGGCCTGGAAACGCTGGTCGACCACCTGAGCGAGCGGGTGGACGGGCTTTTCGTCTGCGGGTCCTACGGCTCCGGCCCCCTGATGGACACCCCGGAGCGAAAAACTGTCGCGGAAGCCTGCGTGGCGGCGGCCCGGAAGCGGGTCCCCGTCATCGTCCACACAGGCGCCGCGTCCTCCCGGGAGGCAGCCGGGCTTTCCGCCCACGCCGCGGCTTCGGGCGCCGCGGCGGTCAGCGCCGTCGCCCCGTACTATTTCCATCACGACGCCGCGGGTATCCTCGACTACTACCGGGCCATCCTTTCGGCCGTGCCCCGAGGCTTCCCGGTCTACGTCTACCACAACCCCAGGTTCTCCGGGTACGAGATCGATTTACCGACCCTGTGCATTCTGGCCGATGAGGGCATCGCGGGGATCAAGGACGCGACCTTCGACATCGGCAAGTTCGCCCTGTACCAGAGGGAGCTTGAACCCCGGGGACTGGACATCGTCCTGGGAACCGAGTCCATGTGGCTTTCCGCCCGGGCCCTGGGCGCCGAAGCCTACATCCCCGGTCTGGCCAACGCCTTCCCGGAACTCTGTCGGACCCTCCACCGCCAGGGCATGTCCGGCGATTTCGAGGCGTGCAGGAGGACCCAGTTCCTGGTGAACCGGATCCGGGACATCATGTACCTGGCGGGCTCCACCCAGCAGGCCGTATACTCCATGCTGCGGATCCGGGGTATCCTGGATGCCCGGCCCCGGTCGCCCTTCGTGCCCTCGAACCCCGGGCAGGAGGAAAAGATCCGATCCGCCCTTGCCGGGCTCGGCGTCCTGTAGGCCTGTCGTGGGATATATCGGGATCATCGACTGCGGGACCACCAACTCCCGCCTCCAGGTCGTGGACGAGACGGGCGCCGTCCTGGCACGGGCATCCGCCAAGATCGGGGTGAAAGACACCGCGGCCCAGGGCTCCAACCGGGCGCTCCGGGAAGGACTCGAAGGGCTCTACCGCACCGCCCTCGCCTCCGCGGGCCTGGAGCCCGGCAGGGTAGACTTCGTGATCTCCTCCGGGATGATCACTTCGGAGCTCGGAATCCTGGAGATTCCCCATATACCGGCGCCCGCGGGCCTTCCGGACCTGTCCCGGGGATTGACGAGGGTGGAAGGAAAAAACCGCCTGGCAATAGAACCGGAACTCTACCTGGTGCGGGGGGTCAAAAACGTTCCGGATCCTCCCCCGGGCTCGCCGGTCACAGCGGTCCGGGCCCTGGACTTCATGCGGGGCGAGGAAACCCAGATCATGGGGTTCCTGGAGCTGTACGGCGGCGGCGTTCCGACGACGGTGGTGAACCTCAGCTCCCACACCAAGTACATCTCCGTGGACGAGGAGGGCCGCATCCGCGGCAGCGTCACAACCCTGTCCGGCCAGGTCTATGAGAGCATCCTGAAGGAAACCTTCATAGGAAAATCCGTTTCCCCGCCTGTGGCCGGGGACGGCGGCCAGGCCATGGATTCGGTTCGCGATTCCGGCGCGCCTGCGGAGGAACTCGAGGCGGCCATGGACCTGGCCGCGGACCTGGTGGAATCGGCGGGCTTCCTGAGAAGCCTGGTGGTGCCGAGGTTCCTGGATACGCTGATGTCCACGGACTGGCGGACCCGCAAGCGATTCGTGGAATCCTGCCTGGTCGCGGACGACTTGTCCGCCATGAACCTCTTCCCGGAATACGGCTTCCCGATCGGGTCTCGGATCGTCCTGGTCGGGCTTCCGGAGCGCTGCGGGATTTTCGAACGCCTCCTGAGAAAAAGCGGACGGGCGGGGGACGCCCGGATCGAGACGATCTCTGATCCCGGCCAGGTCCTACGGTTGGCGGCGGTAGGCGCCCTGGCCATCGCCCGAGAAGCGGATCTGCTGTAGCCACGCAGCCCGTCCTTCGACGACCCCGGTACGGGATGAGGGTGGAGGGCGGACTCGGACCGGACGCTCCCGCCGCCAACACGCGACCAGCCAGTTGACAAGCCGCGGGAAGAAGTCATACTAGGCTTCCCATGGGAGCCCTCGGAATGCCGGACGATCCAACGGTTCCTCGTGGATGGCTTCCGTCGAAAGGAGGACCCCCATGAACCGAATGGCCTTGGGCGTGGCAGTCGGATTCGCGGCCGGGACCGGGCTGGGAGCGCTGGTCGGGGCCTTCGCCGGAAACCTGGCTTTCTGGCTCTCCGTAGGCATCGGGGCGGGCCTGTCCTTCGGAGCCGCCTTCGGA
>JBFZER010000015.1:0-2634 GCA_041306765.1 Spirochaetota bacterium
TTCGGTCTTCGTCGATCTTGTCTCAAATGGATCGCCGAAGCTTGCTTCGGCGCCGTCAGGATGGCGCAGCCATCCTGACGCGTTCTCCGTGGTGAATCCTGGGAATCCTCTTTTCTTTCCCGTTGACAAGATGGGGAAGTATAGTACACTGTTTTGTATACAAAATATCGAACACACCGGGCTTCGTCCCGGCGCACTTCAGATCCCGGGAGGCCCCATGCTGCCGAAAGAACGGCTCCGCCAGGCGGACCTATTCGTCTCCATCCTGATCGCCGCGGCGGGCGCGGCGATCGTCCTAACCGCCGCCACCTTCCCCCGCGGGGCGGAGCTCTCGGGCGTGCGGAACGACTGGTACGTCTCTCCCGCCCTGGTCCCCTATGCCATCGGGGGGGGACTCGCGCTCATGGGGATCATCCTCTTCACCATCGCGTTCCGGGAGATCGGAGCAGCGGGGCTGAAGGACGCGCTACAGTCTCTAGGCACGGCGTTCCGAGGGATCCGATCCCCGAAGACGGAAACGATCCGGGTCCTGGCCGTGGTGATCTGCCTCGCGACGGAAGTGTACCTGTTCCTGCCCCGGGTGGATTTCGTGCTCTCCGCCGCCTTCTTCCTGGTCGCGCTGATGTCCATGTTCGCCTTCGAGGACGATATCCTTCTGAAAAAACTGCTGATCCTTTTCTGCGCCTTCTCCGCTCCCTTGGTCGTATACTTCGTCTCCGGCCTGGGGGCGCGGCTGGAGGAGACCTTCTACTTCGCCTCCGACATCCCCGCGGCCGCCCTTCTGGCGGGCTTCATCGTGACCGCCGGGCGTTCGGCCGGCCGAGAGCACTCGCGACGATTCCGCAGACTTGTCCTCATCGCCTTCGTTGTTCCGCTCCTCCTGGTACCCGTGTTCAAGTACCTGCTGTATATACCCTTCCCCCGGGAGGGCGGAGTCATCGCCCTCATGGATTATGTGCGGTTCGACCTTCTCGACCCGGTCCAGGAGTAGACCATGGAATTCCTCAACCTGCTCGGCCACATGGCCGTCACCACCGGTTCCCTGCTCATCAACCCGCTGGCCCTGGTACTTCTCTTCGGGAGCGTCTTCCTGGGCATCGTATTCGGCGCCCTTCCCGGTCTTACCGCCACCTTGGGCGTCGCCCTCCTCACCAGCGTGACCTACGGCCTCGACTCGACCCTTGCCATGGTGAGCCTCCTGGGGATCTACGTGGGCGCCGTCTACGGGGGCAGCTACTCCGCCGTGCTGATCAACGTGCCGGGCACCCCCGCCTCCGCCGCCACGGCTCTGGACGGCTATCCCCTGGCCTGCCGCGGCGAGGCCGGCAAGGCCCTGGGCATCACCACCACCGCGTCCGCCATCGGCACCATCATCGGGATGATCGCCGTGATCGCCTTCTCCCCGGTCATCACCCGCCTGGCCCTGCAGTTCACCAGCTTCGAGTTCTTCCTGCTGGCCTTCTTCGGGATCCTCATATCGGGCACCCTGACCACTCCGGACCTGGTCCTGAAGGGCTGGATCGCGGGCTTCCTGGGACTTTTCCTGGCACTGGTGGGACGGGATCGGCTCCAGTCCTTCCCGCGCTTCACCTTCGGACTCGCGGAGCTTGATTCGGGCATCGACGTGCTGCCGGTCCTCCTGGGGGCCTTCGGGATCCCCCAGATCATCGGGACCCTTAAGGAAAGGCTGACCATCAAGGAAGTCCAGAAACTGGGCCGCATCCTCCCGGAGTTCAAGACCGTCTTCAGCCGCTTCCCGGACATCGTCCGGTCCAGCCTCATCGGCGTGGGCATCGGCTCGGTGCCCGCCCTGGGGGAGGACATCGCGGCCTGGACCAGTTACGGGGCGGCCAAGAGGGCTTCCAAGCATCCCGAGGAGTTCGGCAAGGGCTCCTACTCCGCCATTGTAGCCAGCGAGACGGCCAACAACTCCTGCATCGGGGGAGCCCTTATACCCCTATATACCCTGGGCATCCCCGGGAGCCCCCCGGCGGCCATGCTCCTGGGGGCCCTCATGCTCCACGGTCTCACCCCCGGCCCCCTCCTGCTGATCGAAAACCCCAACTTCCTCCCGGAAACCGGGGCCATCCTTCTCCTGGCCGCGATCGCAATGTGGGTGATCGGCATTTACCTGGCCAAGCAGGTGGTCAAGATCCTGCGTATTCCCCAGCCTGTCCTCATGCCGATCGTGGGAGTCCTGTGCGTGATCGGCTCGTACTCCCTGGGCAACAACGTCTTCAATCTCTACCTTATGGTTCCCGTGGGTATCCTCGCCTATTTCATGGGCGAGATGGGCTACCCGATCGCACCCCTTGTGATCGGGATGATCCTGGGCCCCATGGCGGACGAGAGCCTGCGCCGGGCCCTGATGGTCTCCCGGGGAAGCTTTGCGCCCATGTTCACCCGGCCCGTGTCCCTGATCCTGGTGATCCTGATCGTACTGACGGTAGCGTCCCAGCTACCCTTCGCGAAGAAACTCACCGACCGGCTGGCCGGGCTGACGAAGAAGGCGCCGGCGGCATGCGGAGACGATGCGGGAAACCGGTGACCCGGAGCGGAGGTCCGCGCCGCAAAGGGCCGCGAAGCGGCCTTGTAAAGGTGTCGATCGATCGCGGAAGATCGGAAGAGCACACG
>JBFZER010000016.1:0-6295 GCA_041306765.1 Spirochaetota bacterium
GACGGAGCCGAGCGCCAGACCCTCGCTGTACCGCCGAAGGACCGGATACAAAGCGATCGCTATGGAAGCGGACGTGAAGTACGCGACCAGCCCCAGGAGCGCCCCCGCGGCCACCCGGTTCTGATTCGCGGCGATCCCGACAAGAAAGCCGACCCCTTCAAGGATCGGATCCAGAAGCGCCACCCTGCCGATCAAGCTTGCGGTCGTAGCGACGATGAGCAAGACCCCCGCGGCCATCGAGGATTGCCGGTCACGATTCATAGCTGCCTCGCTTTTCATCGAACATCCTTTACGACTTGTCCGCCGAGCCCTGCAGGAGCGTACAGTCCGCAAGCGTACATCCCCGGCCGGCGGCTGTGCCTTGCTGATACTAACACTGTTAGTATCAGGTGTTGCCAACTATGTACTAACAGTGTTAGTATGTCAAGGGGATCCGCACCCTGCGCGGGAACACCCCCGGGAGGCCTGATCATCGCTCGCTCGGAACGCGCAACAGAATCACGGGACACCCTCGATCGGGAGCGCGTCCTGGACGCGGCCATGGATCTTGCGGATGAGAACGGGATCGATTCGGTCACCATGCGAGAGCTCGGCCGAAGGCTCGAGGTCAAGGCGGCGTCCCTGTACAACCACATCGACGGCAAGGACGATCTTCTCGACGGCATGATGAACCGGGTCCTGTCCGAGATCGATGCGCCCCTCGAGGATGTCGACTGGAAGGATGCGATGCGGCGCCGGGCGATCTCGGCGCGGAAGGTCTTCGCGCGACATCGATGGGCCGCGGGCCTGATCGACTCCCGCGATCGAAGGAGCCGGGAAAGCCTGGCGTACGTGGACCGCGTCCTGGGCGTGCTCATCCGGGCCGGCTTTTCGCCCGCGCTCGCGGCGAACGCGTTCCTCGTGATCGACAGCTATATCTACGGCTTCGAGCGGCAGAGGCGTACGGCCCCGATGGGAGACACGTCGAAGGGCACCGAGGCGGCTCGGGTGATCCTGGCCGCCATCCCGGACGGCGCATTCCCGTTCGCCGGCCGGGTCGCGAAGGAATACGCCTCGCGCCCCTTCGACCTGGAGGCCGCCTTCGAGTTCGGTCTCGGACTGATCCTGGACAGCCTAGAGCGCACCCTCGGACTGTAGTCCCCGGACCGATCCGGGATCGCCCCGGCCGCCCGGTTTGAATGATCGTTCCGGAATGAACCGCTTCCCTGCATTCATCTCCGTGAACTCTATGCCCTCCGTGGTGAGGTCAAGATACGGCTCCCCCCGGCAGGCCCAGGTTGGACCGGAGCCGGGCCAGGAATTTCTGCATCTCCTCGAAGTCCCGGCCCATGATGATGTGGTTCAGGTAGGCCAGCTGGGAATTGATCAGCTCGATCTGCCGCACCGTATGGGGATTGAAGAGGATCTCCGCCAGGAGCCGGTCGTCCTCTCCCAGCAGGGACGTGGCGATCTCCCGGTGCTTCCGGAAGTTGGTGCCCGGGGCGTCCATCCGCTTCATGCAGGCCGCGAAGACCAGGGTGGATGCGAAGGGGGTGGCCAGGGAGTAGGCCACGGTCCGGTCATGGCCGTCGAAGCTGTCCTCGAAGACCCGTAAGCCCAGGCCAAGGTAGAGGTCCCGGAAGAAGGCCTTGCCCGCCTCGCAGGACTCGGAGATGACCACGGCGTTCTCCCCCTCCAATGACCGCACGTTGGCGTGGGTGGGACCGAACATGGGGTGGGTGGAGACGAAGGGCCGACCGGCCTGTCGGTAGTACTCCCCGAACCCGGTCTTGACGGAGGCGATGTCCGAGATCATGCAGGTCTCGGGCAGGAGGGGCAGTATCCCGCGAAACACGTCGATCGTGAAACCCAGGGGCACGCAGTTGACCAGGAGTTCTGGCTCGAAGTCCCGTACCTCCTCATCCGTCCGGACGGGGCGGATCCCGGGAACCCGCTCCGCCCGGGCGGGATCCGTGTCCCGGAGTATCACCTCGTGTGCCCGCGCCAGGGTTTCCGCCAGCCAGGAGCCCATGCGCCCGGCGCCGAGTATTACAACTTTCATCAGAGCCTCGCTTCCGTGTAACAGCCCAGCATCTTGAAGTCCCGGGCCAGGGCGGACGCCTCGGACACGGCCCGGGCTACGCCGGGGTCCCGGTCGGATCCCTCGAAATCCAGGAAGATCGCGTAGTCCCCGGGCTCGTTCGGCACGGACTCGATCCGGGTCAGGTTGATCCCCGACCGGGCGAAGACCTCCAGGACCCGGAAGAGGGCGCCGGCCTTGTCGTTCGTGAAGAAGACGGCGGAACACTTGTTGCCCTCCGTCCCCGGCGCCTCCCGGGAAAGCACGAAGAACCGGGTCCGGTTGTTCTGGGCGTCCTGGATGCCCTCCTTGATGATCTCCAGTCCGTAGAGCTCCGCGGCGAAGCGCCCCGCGATGGCCGCGGCGCCCTTGGGTCGGTCCTCGGCGATCATCCGGGCGGCCCCGGCGGTATCGAAGTGCTCCACGGCGTCCAGCTTGTTCCGCTCCAGGAAGCGGCGGCACTGGGCCAGGGCCTGGGGGTGGGAATAGGCTGTCCGGATCTCCCGGTGGTCCTGCCCCGGGGCCGTTAGAAGGCAATGGGCCACGGGCATGTCCACCGCCGCAACCACCCGCAGCTCCGTGGTCACCAGGATGGAGTTCACCTGGCCCACGATGCCCCCCAGGGTGTTCTCCACGGGCACAACCCCGAAGTCCAGGCTCCCGTTCCGGACCCCGTCGAAGACCTGGCCGAACTCCGGGAAGGGTATGGCCGCTGCGGCGGGATCCCAGGCCCGGACCGCGGACTCGCTGTAGGCCCCGTGGGTGCCCTGGAACCCGACCAGCCGAAGGGAAGCGTCCTGCAGGGCCTTGCTCTCGGCCAGGATGGACCGGTACAGGGCAGCTGTGAACTCCTCCCGGGCCAGGCTCCGGGACCGGGCTGCCACCCGGGCCAGGATCTCCGCCTCCCGGGCGGGATCCTGGGTCCCGGTCTTGAGCCTCCGGGTCAGGATGGCCTTTTCCATGCGCTCCTCCAGCAGGGACAGAAGGCGCGCGTCGATGCGGTCTATGTCCGCCCTCAGCCGTTCCAGGGTCATGATGCTTCCTTTCGACGGTCCGGCGAGCCTTTCCGGCGCCGCGTCCGTCCGGGTCCCCTTACTTGGTATCCAGCGCCGCGTCGTAGGTCCGGGCCAGGAGGGCGAAGTCCGCCAGGCAGACCGCGCAGACCGCCTCGAGGACCACCGCCGCCCGGATGGCAATGCACGCGTCGTGCCGTCCCGGCACGGACAGGTCCGTCATCTCGCCCGTCGAGAAGTCCATCGTCCGCTGGGGAATCCGGATCGAGGAGGCGGGCTTCACGGCGATCCGGACCACGAGCTCGTTTCCGTTTGAAATGCCCCCGTTCGCCCCTCCCGCACCGTTCCGGGATGTCCGGCCGTCCCGGGAGACGATGGGGTCGTTGTGTCCGCTGCCGCGCATCCGGGCGGCGGCGAAGCCGTCCCCGAACTCCACCCCCCGAACCCCGGGCACGGAGAAAAGCGCTCCCGCGATCCGGCCCTCAAGAGGGTCGAAGAAAGGCTCACCGAGCCCCGCCGGCAGGCCCCGGACCCGGACCTCCACCAGGGCGCCCACGGAGTCCCCGGCCTCTGCGGCCGCCCGGACGGCGGCCTCGACGTCGGGGTCCCCCCCCGCCTCCAGGACCCGGGTCTCAAACCCGGCCCCGGGCAGGAGCTTCTTGGCCACGACCCCCGCGGCCACCAGGCCCGCGGTGATCCGGCCGGAGAAGTGCCCGCTTCCCCGGGGGTCCTGGAAACCCCGGTACCGGACGGAGCCCGTGAAGTCCGCGTGCCCCGGCCTGGGCACCGCGGCCAGGGGCGCGTAGTCCTCGGACCGGGCATCCTTGTTCCGGAAGACCAGGCACAGGGGGGTCCCCGTGGTCCGGCCCTGGAAGAGGCCGGAGAGGATCTCCGGCAGGTCCGGCTCCCGCCGGTCCGTGGTGCCCGCGGCCCCGGACCTGCGGCGGGCCAGGTCCGCCTCGAAGTCCCCGGCCGCCAGGGCGAGGCCGGGGGGAACCCCGTCCAGGGTCACCCCGACGGCGGGGCCGTGGGACTCCCCGAACAGGCTCACCCGAAAGATCCTTCCCGTCGTGTTCACGGCGCCTCCCGCACGAAATCCTCGATCTCGGAAATCTCGATCGGCTCGATCTCCACCGATCCCGGGGCCCGGGGCAGGGCGAAGAGCACCGAGCCCCCGGCCCGCTTCTTGTCCGCCGAAACCGCGCGCGCGACGGCCTCCCGGAAAGCCGCGGGGTCCGACAGGACCGGGGCCGCGAGCCGCGCCTCCTCCAGGGAAGCCGGGACGCCCAGGCGGCCCAGGAGGTCCAGGACCCGGCGGGCGGCCTCCTCCGAACCGCCTCGGCGGACGGCCAGTCCCAGGGCGCAGGCCAGCCCGACGGCCACGCATTCCCCGTGGGGCAGGCCCGTCACGGCTTCCACGGCATGTCCGATAGTGTGACCTAAATTGAGCTTGCGCCGATCCCCGGACTCCCGGAAGTCCGCCGCCGCGATCCGGGCCTTGACCCGGATCGAACGCGCGAGGACTTCCGTCAAGACGGACGGATCCCGGGGCATCCGGAAGTCCGCCCCCGCCCGCCGGGCGGGGATCGCGGATTCCAGCAGGTCCAGATGCCCGGGCCCCTCGATCAGGGCATGCTTGACCGCCTCCACCAGGCCCGAGGCCGCCTCCCGGGCCGGTAGGGTCGCGAGGACGGAAGGATCGACGAGGACGAAGCGGGGCAGGCGGAAGGACCCGACCAGGTTCTTGTACCCCCCGAAGTCGATGCCGTTCTTGCCCCCCACGGAGGCGTCCACCATGGACAGGACCGTCGTGGGGGCGAAGCCGAAGTCCACTCCCCGCATCCAGGTGGAAGCCGCGAACCCGGCCAGGTCCGAGACGGAACCGCCCCCGACAGCCAGGACGATCGAGTCCCGGCGGACCCCGAGCTCCAGGAACCGCGAGTAAACCGACTCCAGGCAGGAAAGGCTTTTTGCGGCCTCCCCCCTCGGGACCTCCACGACCCGGTCCGCGGGAAAGACGGTCGGGACGTACCGGCGGACGAAACCGTCGGTCACGACGACGGTCCGGCCGGGATCCGCAAGGTCCGGAAGCCGGGCCGTCGGCGCGAAGAGGATCCGGGAGGATCCCGCCTCGGTCGAAAGGAGGATCTCGGGACCGGGGCCGGGAAAACCCGAGCCTCCGCCCGCGGCGCCCTTCGGGGTCACGGGGCGGCACCCTCCGAGGCCCGGGCGTCCAGGGTCGCCATGGTCTGGCGGAGGATCTCCAGCTTCCGCATCAGCCGGGCGAAGGCCTCGGGGGTCAACTGCTGGTCCTTGTCGCTCCAGGCCGAGGACGGATCGATATGCACCTCGATCTCCAGGCCGTCCGCCCCCGCCACCAGGGCCGCCAGGCTCATGGGCTCGATCAGGCCCAGGACCCCGGTGCCGTGGGAAGGATCCACCAGGACGGGCAGGTGGCTCACGGCCTTGACCGCCGGGACGATGGAAAGGTCCAGGGTGTTCCGGGTGTAGGTCTCGAAGGTACGGATGCCGCGCTCGCAGAGGATGACGTTGGGATTGCCCTCCGCCAGGATGTACTCCGCGCAGTTGAGCCACTCCTCCAGGGTGGAGTACATGCCCCGCTTCAACAGGACGGGACGGCCGGACTTCCCCGCCTCCCGGAGGAGGGAGAAGTTCTGCATGTTCCGGGCGCCGATCTGGAGGACGTCCGCGTACTCCCCCACCCAGGAGACGTCCCGGGTGTCGATCACCTCCGTGATGATGGGCAGGCCGGTCTCCCGGCGGGCCTTGTCCAGGATCTTGAGGCCCTTGAGGCCCAGGCCCTGGAAGGAATAGGGGGAGGTCCGGGGCTTAAAGGCCCCGCCCCGGAGCATCTTGGCCCCCGCCTCCTTGACGGCCACGGCGGTGCGTACGACCTGATCCTCGGACTCCACGGCGCAGGGGCCCGCGACCACCACGAACTCTCCGCCCAGGCGGACTCCCCGGACCTCGATTACGGTCCGGGCCCCGGGCTCCTTGACCCCGGCCAATTGCAGGTTCTTCATCGATCCACTTCCTCCGCCGGGATTCCCCGGCTCTCTGCTTGCAAAACTCTTCCCGCGAACGTATACACTAGCCGGGGGCCGACGCGCCGAAGTGCGCCTCGGACTCCCCGGGCGGACCGCCTCGGACCGCGGCCCGCCGGAAGGACGGACCCATGCCCGCACTCTCGGAACGCACCCGG
>JBFZER010000017.1:0-2612 GCA_041306765.1 Spirochaetota bacterium
GCTTTCAGCCGGCAGCAGACCCTGACCCTGGAAACGGTGGACATCCACGCGCTCCTGGAGGATTTTCGCCAGCTGGCCCAGCGTATGATCGGGGTGCACATCGAGTTCACCCTGTCCCTCCATCCGGCCCCGCTTTTGGTCCGGGCCGACGCATCCCAGTTGGGTCAGGTGCTCCTCAACCTGCTGGTCAACGCCCGGGATGCCCTGCCCGGAGGCGGGGTGATCACCGTCGAGACGTTCCCCCTGACCATGGACGCCCTGTTTCATCCGATCTTCCCCGATGCCCGGGAGGGTGAGTACGTCGTCCTGACCGTATCCGATACGGGGGCCGGCATGTCCGCGGACGTCCGGGAGCGGATCTTCGAGCCCTTCTTTACGACGAAGCGGCAGGGCACGGGTCTCGGACTCTCCATCGTCTACGGGATCGTCAAGCAGCACGAGGGATTCATCGACGTCCGGACCCAGGAGGGGCGGGGGACGACGTTTCGCATCTTCCTGCCCGCCGCGGCAGCCGAGTACGAGATGAAGCCGGAGCTCCTTCAGCCACCGGCTGCCGAGAGAGGGACGGAGTGCGTCCTCCTCGTCGAGGACAACGACGACGTCCGGAAGACCACGGAGGAGATCCTGACCCTGCTGGGCTACTCCGTCATCACGGCCGCCGACGGGCTGGAGGGCGTCGAGGTGTTCCGGCGGGAACAGGGGAACATCGATCTCGTCCTGATGGACGTCATGATGCCCCGGATGGGCGGCCCGGATGCGTATGCCCGGATGAGGGAGATCCGGCCCGGGCTTGCAACACTCTTCCTCACCGGCTACGGCGCCGGGGACCTCCCCCCGGAGGTGTGGAACGGTGCCCCGCCGGAGGTCATCCAGAAGCCCTTCACCATGGAGTCCCTCTCCGGCAGGATCCGGGCAATCCTGGACGGGGACCGGGTGTCCAGGGCGGCTGGAGGCTCCTGCCAGGATTCTTCCGCGTGGGCCGGGGGAAGAATCACCGCCGGGGCGGTTCAGGGGAGGCTGCGGGCGAATCCCTGAGGGAACCCGCTACAGGAGTCGGGCCCCCAGCTCTGCCACGGCCGACCGCTCCCCCTTGACGAGGGTGACGTGGCCGGAGATCTCCTCGTCCTTCAGGTGCTCCACGAGGTAGGTCAGGCCGTTGCTGCTGGCGTCCAGGTAGGGGTGGTCGATCTGGTCGGGGTCGCCCGTGAAGACGATCTTCGTGCCCTCCCCGACCCGGGTGACGAGGGTCTTGATCATGTGGGGGGTCAGGTTCTGCGCCTCGTCGCAGATGATGAACTGCCGGGGGATGCTCCGCCCCCGGATGTAGGCCAGGGCCTCCATCTCCAGGATCCCCCGGTCCGCCAGGTGGTCGATGATCCGCTGCGGCTCCGGGTTGCTGCTGAAGATGAACTCCAGGTTGTCATAGATGGGCTGCATCCAGGGTCTCAGTTTCTCCTCCTTGGAGCCCGGGAGGAAGCCCAGGTCGTTCCCCAGCGGGATGACGGGCCGGGTGATGAGGAGGCGCCCGTAGGCCTTCTGCTCCATGACCTTCTCGAGGCCCACGGCGATGGCCAGGAGGGTTTTCCCCGTCCCGGCCCGGCCCACGAGGCTCACCACGCGGACATGGTCGTTGAGGAGCAGCTCCAGGGCGAACCGCTGCTCCTTGTTGCGCGCCCGGATGCCCTGGTTGACGCTCTCCCCGTGCACCAGCGGGCGCAGCTCCCCCCGGAAATGGCGGGCGAGGGCCGACTGGGAGGCGGAGGCGGGGTTCCTCAACACGAAGAACTCGTGGGGCCGTCCCGGCCCCCGGCCGTTGAGGGCGAGCCGCCCCTCCCGGAAGAAGACGTCCATCTCTTCCGGCGTCACCTCCATGCTTCCCGATCCCGAGTACAGCTCGTGGTAGTTGACCTTGTCGTTGTAAAAATCCTGGGCCGGGATGCCCAGGACGTCGGACTTGACGCGCAAGTTCAGGTCCTTCGAGACGAGGAAGACCCTCCCGGGCTGCTCCCCGCTCAAATGGTAGGCCACGGCGAGGATCCGGTTGTCCGTCTTGTGGGGGTCGAAGGAGGATGGGATGGCGTCCAGGTGCTCCTGGCGGTTGAGCTCGATGCGCAGCGTCCCTCCCGAGGGGAGCGGCACGCCCGTGGACAGGCAGCCCGACGCCCGCAGGCGGTCGAGTTCCTGCGAAACCAGGCGGGCGTTCCGCCCGATTTCGTCCTGCCGGCGCTTCTGGTTGTCGATCTCCTCGATGACGGCCATGGGGATGACCACCTCGTTGTCCTCGAAGGCAAAGAGGGCTCCCGGGTTGTGAAGCAGCACGTTCGTGTCCAGTATGTATGTTTTTATCATGGGCTCACACTCCTCCGTTGCCGCGGCAGTCTACTGCCCTTCCCCGCACACCTGTCCCGACAAGGGGACATCCCAAGCGGGTCGGGGCAATAGTTATCCTCTGGAGTGGAATGAAGGTCGGCCGAAATACGGGCCGGTAGGAAGGGTTCCTTGGGTTGATCCGATTGCAGGATGAGGCCTCCTGTCTACAACGCCGCGTGTCCCGGCGCTCGGATGATAGAACTCGAAATGCCGCACTTTGTTACGTGTTTTTAATAGCGCGG
>JBFZER010000018.1:0-22393 GCA_041306765.1 Spirochaetota bacterium
GGCATCCGCACGGTCTTCCTCCTGGAGAATGTGGTCCTGGACCGTCCGGATCCGGATTCCGTCTTTTCCCTGAGGAACCTGGAGCGATGAGCGCCTGCCGCTTCCCGGGTGCCCGCAGGGGCCGGCGCTCCTCGGCCGCTGGATTCCGCGCTTCAGCGCTTGCCGCACTGGTCCTGGCGGGCGCGGCGGCCCACCCGGAGGCCCCGGACATCTCCGGCACCGTGGAATCCGCCGTCGAGGCCGCGGCCGGGGCGGGAGGCGCGCCGGGCTTTTCCCTGGGCTTCGAGGAGTACGCCAACCTCCGCCTCAAGGCCTCCGCGGGGGAGCGGGGCACCGTGTACGCCGCGGTGAACCTGATGGCCGCCTCGGGGTCCTACCTGCCGCCTTCGGCGGTCCTGGCACAGACCGCCTACTTAGCCGGGGAAAACTACGCCGCCGCCCTGGAACTGGAACGCCTCTACCTCCGGGTCCGGGGTGAGGCCCTGGACCTGGAGGCGGGGCTCCTCCGGATACCCCTGGGCTACGGACCGGCCTGGAGACCCCTGGATTTCCTTGCCCCCCCGAACCCCCTGGTCCCGAACGCCCGGCCCCGGGGCGTCCTGGGGACGGTCGTCTCCGCCTATCCCGCCGAAACGGCCCGGATCAAGGTATTCCTGGCAGCCGGGGCCGATCCCCTGGAAACCGGAGGGGAGGGGACGATCCTGGGCGCCGCGGCGGACGTCCACGGAAGCCGGGCCAGCCTCCTGGGACTCTACGCGTTCCAGGCACCCTCCCCCGGGCATTCCCGGGGACTCCACCGGGCCGGGATCTCGGCCAAGCTGGAAGCCGGGGCCGGCATCGTCCTGGAGGCCCTCTACCAGTACGAACCCGGCTCCGATCCCGGCTGGGATGGTCTGCGGGCCGCCCTGGGACTGGACTACTCCTTCCTGGACGGGGACCTGTACGTCCTGGGGCAGTACCTCTACAACGGTCCCGGCACCTTGGATCCCGGGGACGATCTCGGGGACCTGTACGATTCCTCCGGGGATCCCTGGTACGAGACGGACCCCGCGGAACGGGTTCCTGCCGCCGGGGTGACGATCGCGGAACTGAACCGGAGGAACTACCTCTACGCGGCACTGGCGTACCGGTGGAGCGACTACACCCGCTCAACCCTGTCCTGGGCCGTAAGCCCGGACGACCTGTCCTTCTCGCCGGACCTGACGATCGAGCACGAGCCCTTCCAGGGCATGACGGTGAGCCTCTCCTGCCGCGCATACCTGGATCCCCGGAGCTTCTCCGGCACCGGGCGCTACGGGGAGTTCGGTCCGGCCAACACGGGACGGTACGCGTCCCTGGGTCTGCGGGCCCGGCTGAAGTTCTGAGGCCGCGCGAGGGCGGCTGTACCGCCCTCGCGGCGATGAAGCCCTTCGGGCTTCATCGAATTGGCAGGAACCGCCTTAATTTCTTGTATACCCCTTCCAAGTCGTGCGGACGAGGGCATCCGCACCGGAGCGGCGGGCGGTCCAGCCCAGGAGGCTCTTGGCCAGGGCGGAAGAGGCCACCAGCTTGGCGGGGTCCCCGGGCCGGCGGCCCGTCATGTTCGCGGGGATGGGCTTTCCGGAAATCCTGCGCGCGGCCTCCAGGATCTCAAGGACGGAGAGACCCTCCTCGCTTCCCAGGTTGACGGTCAGGCTTCGATCGAACTTCTCGATGTACGCAAGGCCGGAGACGTGGGCGTCCGCCAGGTCGGAGACGTGGACGTAATCCCGCACCCCCGTGCCGTCCGGGGTCGGATAGTCGGTGCCGAAGATCTTGAGTTCCTGTCGGCGGCCGACGGCGACTTCCATGATCACGGGGATCAGGTTCGCCGGGTTCCGCTCCAGGCCCCGGACCCGGCCGGCCTCGTCGTAGCCCGCGGCGTTGAAGTAGCGGAGCGCCGCGAAGCGTATCCCCTTGAGCTTGTCGTACCATCCCAGGAAGCGCTCGATCTCCAATTTCGTGAAGCCGTAGTAGTTCTCCGGATTGGTCGGATGCTTCTCGTCCAGAGGGACGTACTCGGGCTCCCCGTAGACCGCGGCGGAGGAGGAGAACACGATCCTCCGGATACCGGCGGCGCAGGCGGCGTTCAGGATATTGAGGGTTCCGGAGATGTTGTTCACCGAGTACTTTTCGGGCTTTTCCATGGACTCCCCGGCGGCCTTGAAGGCGGCCAGGTGGACCAGGGCGTCGTAGCCGGACCGCATCTCCTTTTCCAGCCGGCCGTAGTCGAGGATGTCGCCCTCCTCGAACCGCGCCTCGGGGAAGAGGTTCTCCCTCTGCCCCGTGGAAAGGTTGTCGTAGACCGTGACCTCCGCTCCCTTGTCCAGGAAGGCCCGGGACACGTGGCTGCCTATGTAGCCGGCCCCGCCGATCACCAGTATCCTCATTGTTTTCTCCCTTTCCCCGGCCGCGGGGCCGGGAACGCCCGGGGCATCAGAGCGATGCGGGGCGAATCGACGACGACGCCTCGATCCTCACTTCAGGGGATTTTCCACGATCCGCCCCAGCCGGACGTCGAAGGTGAAGGCCACGCGCTCCTTGCGGCTCCGCACCTCCAAATACCGGCTGTGGCTTTCCAGGATCACCCCGGGATGCACCACCCCCCGGACCAGGACCGTGGAGTCGTGGTGCTCCTCGAAGCGTTCCCGGAGGTCGAAAATCCGGAGACTGCGCTTCTCTATCAATTTGACGAGCTTGGTCTTGTCCTGCCGGACCTCGTCCAGGGAAAAGCCGCCCCTCTCCAGGTCCTTCATCCGCTTGTCCGTCTGCAGGATCAGGGCCTTGAGCCGCTCGATTTCCCTCTCCTCCGCCTCCACCTGATCGGCCAGGAGGTAGTCCTGGCCGAAGGAGATCTCCGTCTTGATCCCGTTCTCGGAGCCGAGGTTCTGGACCTCCACCCCCTTGCGGGCCCGCACCAGGCCCCCGATCAGGATCCCCTTGTCCCCGCCCAGGACCAGTCGCCCGTTGGTCTTCACGTTGGAAAGGAGGCAGGCGCCCCGGAGGGTCACCCCCTCCACGGCCAGGAGCAGGGCCTGCTCCGCGAAGGCGGCTTCCAGGGTCTTGCGGGCCCGCAGGGTCGCCTTGCGCCGGCCCTTGATGCCCTCCCCGATGCGGATGGAACCGTCCGAGGCGACCAGGGCGGCCTCCACGGAACCGGAGATGGTCACATCCCCCTCCGCCAGGACGGAGTACCCGCCCAGCACGGAACCCGAGACCTGGACCGGCCCCGGGAAGCGGACGTTCCCCGAGGCGGGGCCCACGTCCCCGGCCACCTGCTTCCCCTGCACGATGGACAGGCGGTTCCCCTCAAAGTAGAGCTCCCCCGTGCGGGCCGCTGTGAGGAGGACGTTTCCTTCCGGGGTTTTCTCCTCCCGGATCGAGGCGTCCCACTGGGGCGGCGGGGCGGAACGGGGATCCACGGGGGGCTGTATCGCCCGGCCCCGGACGTCCGTTCCGTCCTCGCCCTCCCCCCCGAAGCGCACCAGCTCCGCCAGGGGCTGGCCCTCGTTCACCAGGGTCGAGCGGTCCTGGTTCTTGAAGTCCGCCCGGCCGTCCTCGCGGATCGTCACCGCCGCGCCGGTGGCCTTGCGGACCTTCCATTCCACCCGGACCCCCCCCGCGGCCACGGGTTCTTTGCGCCGGGCGATCACCACGCCCTCCGAGGACTGCCCGGCCCGGGCGGCCAGGACGGCCCCGGCGACGGCCTCCCGGTCCAGGCCGAAGGTCACCTCCTCCTCCGCGGCGGCGGCCATCACGGCCTCCGCAGTGGGCTGCGGCGCCAGACCCTCCGCCGGCCGGAGGGCGAGGTAGGCCTCGGAACAGTCCGGGGCGAGGGTGACCCGGGCCTGGAATTCCTTGAACGGGAGAACCCGGAGGAGGGACTCCCCGTCCCGCTCGCCCCGGAACACGAGGCCCTCGACCTCGCTGCGGAAGACGTCCCGGAGGCGGGCCACATTCTCGAAGATGCGGACCCTCGGTTCGGATCCGGGTACGCCGGGCAGGGCCTCGCCCGTCACGGACATGCCCGGAGCGCCCGGGGAGGGGGGCGTGAACTTTGCTATCTCCTGGCCCGCCTGCACGAAGGAGACCCCCGAGACCGACTCGAGGGGAAACTCCGAAAGGGAGGGAACCTCCGGCCCGAGGGAGGGATGGCCGGCCACGGACGAGCGGAGCGGCCCTGCCTGGTCCTCGGGCAGGAAGGCCACGGACCAGGCCAGTTCCCGGTCCTTGCCCCGGCCCGGGGGCCGGCCTTCGGCGAGGACGTAGTCGACGAGTTCCGACCCCGGGCCCCTGAAGAATTCCAGGAGGTCCTTCTTGACCTTGGCCGTATCCATTCCGGAGAGCTTGGCCCGGGCGATCGCGGTGCCCAGGGCGGGAAGCTCCAGGGGACGCCCCCTCCCCCGGCCTTTCCGCACGGTGACCGAAGCCCTCATCCTGTCCGGGGAGACCGCGACTTCCACCGAGGCGTCCCGGCTTTCGGAGATGCTGTAGGACAGGAGGGGCTCCGCCTCGGCGGCCGCGGAGCGCAGGGCTCCCGCGATATCCGGGGCGGATACCAGGGAAGCCCGGTCCGCGCCCAGGCCTTCCGCCGCAGCGAGGATATCCTCCGGCATGGGCAGGTCCAGGCGGAGATCCCCGGGGGTAAAATTCAGGAGGATCGAGGCGCCGTCCGCGGACCGGGTCACCTCCCAGGCGTGGATCCCGAAGGGCCGGATGTCCACCCAGCGGGACCCTATCCTCACGAATCCGTCCGCCTCGGCCGCCAGCTCGTTCCTGTTCCGCCGGACTCCCTCGCCGCAATGGAAACTAGGATCCTCCGGGCCCTCCGGGAGCAGGGGCTTGCCGTAGACGCTTTTCCCGGGCTTCCCCGGGGCCGAGGCGGACAGGATCGCCAGCCTCTGCCCCCTGCGGGCGAATCCCGTCCTGAGGATCCGGGTATCCAGGGCCACCGGCTCCCGGATCTCCCGCTTCTCCGTCTCGACTACCTTCTCCTCCTTGGCCGGGAGGAAGGGCAGGGCCCCGGGCCTGCGGATCACCTTTTCCACCGAGATCTTCTCGACCCGGATCCGGAACACCGCCGGGGCGGGGGATTCCCGCAGGACGGCGTCCCGGAAGGGCTCCGCCTCGGGGGGGACGGCCAGATCGACCCACTCCGGGTCCTCCAGGAACGGCGGCTCCGGGGCCGTGCCCCGGACCAGGATCTCCGAGACGGGACCCGGCGAACGGGAAAATTTGGACAGGATCTCCTCGACCCGCTTCTGGGCGACCCCGGCGATGCGGGCGTCCAGGGCCAGGCGCATCGCTTTCCCGACGCTCCACTCCTCGCCCTTCGGATCCGGGGAGAAGGCCAGGCGGGCCTCGAGCCCCGCGGGATCGACCCGGAGCTCGATCGAACCGACAGGTGGGGAAGCCATGCCTATCCCTTGAACCCCTGCGAGAAGGCCTTGACCAGCTTGGACTTGAGGAACTGATTCTCCTTCTTGAGCTGGCCTATCTCGAACTGCTGGGACTTGACCGTCTCCACAAGGTCCCCGGTGCTCAGGGAGCCGGAATGGAGCAGGTCCTCGATGTATTCCACCTTGGCGGAAAAGTCGATCTCCGCCTCCATCTCCGCGGTCTGGTAGCTTTCGTCCAGGTAGGCCTCGGAGAGGGGCTCCTCCCCGGCGTCCTCGCAGGACAGGAGCTTGTCGGCCATCCGGTAGATGGCCTGGGACAGGACCGACTGGGGCTTGTACCGGAGGATGGGGATCCGGCTCCCCAGGGCTATGTCCTGGAGGTCGTCCCGGTAGAGGATGCCGAGGTGCTCCACGTCCAGGTTGAGGTATTGCAGGCTGGATTTTCGGATCTTCTGGGCCTTTTCCGCGTCCTTGGGGTCCTCCAGCATGTTCATGACCAGCCGGGGCCGGAACTGCGAAGCCTTGGCATCGAAGGCGGCCCGGCTCTCCGGGTCCGCCCGGCCCACCTGTTCCAGAATGGCGGGCACATAGGCCTTCTGGAGGGAGGATCCGTCCTTCCGCAGGTTCTCAAGCACCGAATACGCCGCGGATCCCTTTTTGAAGGTGGTCCACATGAGCCGGAACATCGCGTTCTTCAGGAAGAGGTAGGCGTTCAGGGTGGCCGTGAGGGCTGGGGCGGTCACGACGATCCCCTGGGCGGCGGTCAGGAAGAAGTCCAGGATGTTCGCCCCGGTTCCGGCCCCGAGGTCAAGGACCAGGTAGTCCGCGTCGAGGGACAGCAGTTTCTTGATCAGCCTGTGCTTCTGGGGGGAGCTTATGTTCGCCAGCCCCGGGATCTCCGCGTCCCCGGGTATGAACCGGAGGTTCGGGTAGTCCGTGTCAAGGACGATGTCGGAGAACTCGGAACCCGGCGTGGAGAGCCAGGTGCCCACTCCCCGTCCGGAGGATGCGATCCCCAGGATCACGTGCAGGTTGGAGGCTCCCAGGTCCAGGTCCGCCAGCGCCACCCGGCGCCCCGCCTCTGCCAGCGCGATCGAGAGGTTCGCGGCTACCAGGGACTTGCCCACGCCGCCTTTTCCGCTGGCGATCGGCACGATGTGCATGGGCCCTCCTACTCGAGTTCCACGGGTTCCGGAAGGGGTTCGAGGGGCTCCGGCCGGGGATCGCCGGGATCCAGGGGGTGGACGCGGAGGGACTGGACCAGGGCCAGGCCCGCCGCCGCGTCCCAGGCCAGGAAGGCACCCATGGCCGCCAGGAGGACCGCCGGATCGCCCGGGGGAGGGGTCTCGCCCCGGAAGCTCAGGGCGAACCTCGCCAGGAGGGAGCCGAGGGTCAGGACGCTGAGGGCTTTTCCGGCGGCGAGCAGGGGGCGGAAGGCGTCATACCGCCGGGGGTCACGCCACAGAAAAAAAAACCCGCCCGCGAACAGGAGGTGCGGGGAGGCGGCGAACTGGATCATGGCCAGGGAGCTTTTCCCCCCCCCGCCGCCCATGAAGGCGCGCGCGAGGGCGACGAGGCCGAAAAATCGGACCAATTCCCCGCCCGCGCCCAGGAGGGTGATGATGGAACGCCGCATAGGCATCCAGTCTACCCAGCCCCCCGGGGGGCGTCAAGGACCGCTGCCGGCCCGGGGCGGCGGCCTCCCCCGCCGTTGTTGACAGCCCGGGGCCGTACGCGGACAATATGACCACTATGCAAACCCCTTCCCCTCGCGGAACGAACGACCGGGTCGCCTGGACCGCCGTCATCGCGGTGCTGGCCCTGTGTTCCATCCTGTCCGTCTCGGTCCCCTCGGCCTTCGCCCAGACCCCAGCATCGGACGCTCAGAAGTATTCCTCCCTGTTCCAGAACGTCTACTCCTTCGTATTGCAGAATTTCGTGGACGAGGTGGATCCCCGGGTCCTGTACGAGGGCGCCATGAAGGGCATGCTGGACGCCCTCAAGGACCCGTACTCGACCTTCCTGGACGCCTCCGCCATCAGCGATCTCCAGGACACCACCGTCGGCCAGTACGGCGGCGTAGGTCTGTACATCTCCAAGACTCCCCCCTCCAGCCGTCTGCCCGGCGAGGAACCCTGGGTCGAGGTGGTGTCCCCCATCGAGGACACCCCGGGCTGGCGCGCGGGAATCCAGCCCGGCGACTGGATCAGCGAGATCGACGGGATTTCCACCGCGCCCCTGGACATGGCCGAAGTGCTGAAGAAGATCCGGGGAACCCCGGGGTCCACGGTGGTTTTCACGATCCGGCGGGGGGAGAACATCACCTTCCCGGTGGCGCTCGTCCGGGCCCTCATCGAGGTGCCCTCGGTGAAACGGGCCATGATCCCGAACCGGACGGGATACCTCCGGATCATCGAATTCAGCCCCCAGACCACCGCCCGGGTCAAGGAGGCCGTGGAGGACTTCAAGGCCCAGGGGGCCCGGGCCCTGGTGGTCGACCTGCGCAACAATCCCGGAGGGCTTCTGTCCGCGGTCATCGACACGGCGGACCTCTTCCTGGATTCCGGCGTCATCGTCTCCACCAAGTCCCGCACCCTCTACGAGAACCAGGTGTACCGGGCGAAATCCGTCCTGACGGTTCCCAAGGATTGGCCCGTGGTGGTCCTCATCAACCGGGGCTCCGCCAGCGCCTCGGAGATCCTGGCGGGCGCCCTGAAAGACCAGAAGAGGGCCTACCTGATCGGGGAGCGCAGCTACGGGAAGGGCGCGGTCCAGCAGATCTTCCCCCTGGGGGAAACGGGCTTCAAGCTGACCATGTCCCGGTACTACACCCCCAGCGACGCCAACATCGACAAAATCGGAATTTTCCCGGACCTGGAGGTCAAGGAGCCCGAACTCTCCGAAGAGGAGTCCGCGGAGCTCTCCCGGCTCCTGGAACAGCGGGTGTTCGCGAATTTCGCCAAGGAGAAGCCCGGCGCCACGGAGGCGGAGCGCAAGGCCTTCGTGCGGAAGCTCCGGGACTCGGGGGTGAAGCTTTCGGACCGCCTGCTGGACCGGCTGGTGCGCAACGAGCTTCAGCGGACGACCATCGCCCCGGCCTACGACCTGGAATTCGACATCCAGCTCCAGGAGGCCCTGAAGCTCATCGACCAAGGTCGCATCCGCGAACTTCTATCCGATTCCCGGACGGTGAAGGAGAGCCAGGAACTGGCCGCCGCGGCCGCCGCGCCGACGCCCTGAGGGCGCCGGCAGAAATCGGTTCCGGAGGTGCGCCAATTCGTCCTTCCCCCCGGCTGGTCCGAAGGGCCCGAGTGCGTCCTTTCGGGGGAAGACGCCCGGTACCTGCTGACTGTGCTCCGGCTGGCCCCGGGCGACCGGTTTCCGGGCCTGGACCGGCAGGGTCGGCGCTGGGAGCTGGAAATCCGCTGTGCCTCCCAGGGCCGGGTCGTGCTGGCCGTACGCCCCGAACTTCGTACCGGGACGCCCGGATACGACCGGGCGGCGACCCTGCCGAGGCTCGTCCTGGTGCAGGCCCTGCCCAAGGGCCGCAAGATGGACCTGGTGGTCCGCCAGGCTGCCGAGGCCGGGGTTGCCCGGGTCATCCCCGTGGAAAGCTCCCGGTCGGTTTCCCGCATTTCCGATGAGGGCGGCGCCGCGGCCAAGCGCGGACGCTGGGAGCGGATCGTCCGGGAAGCCCTGCAGCAGAGCGGATCCCCTCTCCGGACCACGGTGGAGCTTCCCCGGCCCTTTTCGGACCTGCCCTCCCTGCTGGGAACGCCCGGGCCCGGACGGATCGGTATTTTTTTCCATGAAACTCCCCTTGATGGAGGGACGCTCCATCGCTATCTTTCCGGGGAAGCCGAAGAAATCGTGGCGTGCGTAGGGCCGGAAGGGGGCTTCTCCGGGGAGGAAATTCGCTTCCTGGAAGGTCTCGGGTTCCGGCCGGCGCACCTGGGGTCCACCGTTCTCCGGACAGAAACCGCCGCCTTATATGCCGTAGCCGCAATTCAAGTGATCGTATGGGAGCGTTCCGCATGGACTCCGACCGCGTAACCCGAATTTCCCTTCTGAACGTTCCTCTGGACATCCTCAAGCCGGAGGATTTCGACGACGTCATCCGCTCCATGTTTTCCGACGGTCGGAACCACCAGATCGTCCTTTTGTCCCTGTGGGACCTGCTCCGGGCGCGCAGGAACGGAGAATACCGGACCATGGTGAATGGAGCCTCCCTGGTCCTGCCCATCTCCCGTGCCCTGGTCCGGGGGGCCCGGTTCCTCCGCCGGACAGAGCCCGTCCGGTACATGCCCTTCGACTTCACGATACGGCTCCTCAACGCCCTGGAACGGTGGAATCGATCCGTCTACCTGCTCGGATCCACCCGCCGTAACCTGGGTCTGGCGGAGGAAAACATCCACGCCACCTACCCCGGCATCCGCATCGTGGGCCGCTTCCCGGGCCATTATCCACGGAATATGGAACAACACATCCTCCAGGCCATTCGGAAATCCACCCCCACCCTGCTCCTGGTGGGCCGCGGCGTCCTGGGGCGGGAACGCTGGATTCCCCGGAGCCTCAAGCACTTCCATTCCGGCCTCTACCTCTGGTGCTCGGACCTTTTCGACGTATTCGCGGAAAAATCCCCCAAGCCGTCCAAGGCCCTGTTCGAACGCGGCATGGAATGGATACCCTACACCCTCCGCCGGCCCTGGAAAGTCTTCCGCTTCTTATCCTACCTTCGATACAGGCTTCTCCTCCTCTGGTACCGGATTCGACGGAAATAAGCCGTCCGAATCCGGTTGTAGACAAAAATCTACAGCGCCCCGGAGTCGGGAACCCTTGAAGGGGACAGCCCCGCGGTCTACCGTCGACCCATGCGGCACGTCTTCCTTTGGGAGGAGGACGAGAGGGACCGGGACGTCCTGATCGCCCTTCTGGAGGATGAATACCTGGTCCGCGCCGTCGGCGGAACGGACGGCGCGAAGGACGCTCTCCGGGACGGATCCTGGGATCTCATCATCCTCGGGATCGCGGAGTGCACCGGGGACAAGACCCAGCAGGCCCTCCGGTTCCTCCAGGTCCTGGCCCCGGCTACCCCCATACTCTGCCGGCTGCCCCACGGGGATCCCGCGCTCTTCACGACCCTCCTACGGCAGGGGGTGGCAGCCTGCATCTCCCGGGACTGCTCGCGGGACGAGCTGAAATCATGGCTCCGGAAGGTCCGAGTCCCCCTTGAGATCGATTCCGCCTGCCGGGAGACCCCCGGGCCCTGTTTTCGAGCCGCCCCGGAGGACTCGTTGCTGCTGGGGAACAGCGCCTGCATGCGGCGCGTCCGCAGCCGGATCGGCCTGTTCGCGCGGTACGATTTCCCCGTGCTGATCACCGGGGAGAGCGGCACCGGCAAGGAGTTGGCGGCCCGGTCCATACATCGCCTGTCCCGGAGGGCTTGCCGGCCCTTCCTGGCCGTCAACTGCGGAGCCATTCCCGAAACCATCCTGGAGAGCGAGCTGTTCGGGACGGAGAAAGGGGCCTACACGGGCGCCGTCACGCGTCCCGGGACCTTCGAAGCCGCCGACGGCGGCACCCTGTTCCTGGATGAGATCACGGAACTGAGCCCCGGGGCCCAGGCCAAGCTGCTCCGGGTCCTGGAAAACGGGGAAATCCGCAGGCTGGGCGCCCGGGCATCCGCGACCTGCGACGTCCGGCTCATCTCGGCCACGAACGTCGACCTGGAACGGCACAGGGGACTGCGGTTCGACCTGCTGGAGCGGATCGAGACCCTGGTGCTCAAGCTTCCCCCCCTAAGAGAGAGACCCGAGGACATACCCCTGCTGGCTCGGCATTTCCTGGCGGATTTCGAGTCGGAGACGGCGATCGGGGACGACGCGATGGAATTGCTCGCGGGCTACGACTGGCCCGGCAACGTGCGCCAGCTAAGGAACACGATCCGAAGATCCGCCGTGGCGGCCGCGGAGACGGACGCGGGATCCGGGATCATCCGGGCGGATCACGTGGACTTCGGGAGCCGCCCCGCGGTGGACCGGCAGGCCCGAGCCGAGTGAGGCTATCGGCGGCCGGGTCGGGGCTACAGGCTGTCCAGGCGTCGCACGTGCACGCCCTCGAGGAGGGCCATCCGGCCGCCCTCCGCGCCGGTCCCGACGCCGGCCACCCGGGCTACCACCAGGACGGTGCTTCCCGGGCGCAGGAAGGACGGGGAGTCGCGATCGACGAGCGCCCGGTACGAGTCCCCGGAAAAATCGACGGCCACGGTCCGGAGGACGATGCGGGAGGTCCCGATCCACTGACCGGCCGCCAATTCGACCCGGACCGAGAACGCGCCGCCCTCACCCGCAGCGGAAGAGCGCACGGTACCCGTAAGAAGCACGTACCGCCCCGCGGGCAGGCCGGCGCCGGACTCGGCGGCAGCGGCCAGGGATTCCACGCTTGCGGAAAAATCGAAGGCGCCTACCGGGTTCGTCTGCGCGGCTCCCGGGATCGCCGAAAGGAACGCGAGGGGAAGCGCCCAGGCCGCGATCAACAGGGCTTTGAGTCGTCGCATCGTCCATCTCCTTCCGGGGAATCGCCCGAGGGGACCCGGGAGCTAACTCTATCGCTCCCCGAACCGGGGGTCAAGGCTCCGGAGGTCGGGCGGCCGGACAGCGCCGCGGTCTTCCCCAAAAGGTTCCGGAGGTACTCCAGCTCCCAGGCCGCAGGGCCGGCCCGGGCAAGAAGGGATCTCAGAAAGCGGACGAAGGCCGGCCGGCCGGCGATCTTGAAAAACCCCGCCCGGGCAAGGTCGTCCGCCGCCGCCTCCACCGCCCGCTCTACCTCGGCCCGCGGGACGGGCGGCCCCTCTCCGGAACCGTCCGCGCCCCGGGACGGATCCCTCCGGATCCCGCTCTCCGCCCGGGAAAGCTCCCAGGCGGCGATCTGGACCGCCTGCGCCAGGTTCAGGGAGGGGAAATTTTCCGAGGTGGGAATACGGACCGCCAGGTCGCAGAGGGACAACTCCTGGGCGGACAGCCCGTCCCGCTCGTTCCCGAACACCAGGGCGATCCTTCCCGAGCGCCGGACGGCCCGCCGGGCGAACTCCGTCACGTCCAGGGGGTCCCGGGCGCGGAGCCGGCCGGACCTCCTCGTAAAGCCCGCGGCCAGGTCGCAATCGGACAACGCCTCCGCCAGCCGATCGAAGCGCCGGGCGTTCTCGAAGAGGGGAAACGCCTTCAGGGCCAAGGTCTTCACCGGCACGGCGGGGAAATCCGGGCATTCCGCCAGGGCAAGCCGGGATAGGCCCATCGCGGCCATCGCCCGGCACGCGGCGCCCACGTTGCCCGGCTCCTCGGCCCTGCAGAGGACGACGATGAACTCCGGAGGGGATGCCATAGGGGGAGTGTAGACAGTGGACGGTGAACAGTAAACGGGGGAGGTCCGCATGTCCCGTTTTCATCCCCCGTCCAAGCGAAGGATGAGACCGCGACCTGCGGCCTTTCACTGTCCACTGTCCACTGTCCACTGTTCACCCTATACTCTGCCTATGCAACGGAACGCGAACCTCCCCCTCTCCGGCCGCCGGGCCTTCATCCTCGGCGGGACGGGGGGTCTGGGCCGGGAACTGGCCCGCTCCCTGGGCCTCCGGGGAGCGCGGCTTGACGTCCACGGCCGGAGCCCGGAAAAACTGGACGACGCCCTGGCGGGCTTCCGGGAGGATGGCATCGAGGCGGAGGGCTCGGCCTTCACCCTGGGCTCCACCGCGGACGCCCGGGTCCTCCTGGCCCGGGCCGCGGAGGCGGACGTCCTGGCCGCCGCCTGGGGCCCCTTCCTCCAGAAACCCCTCCACGAGACCAGCCTGGCGGATTGGGAAGCCCTGGCCGCCTTCAACCTGGCCCTCCCCGGCGCCCTGGTGTCCGCGGCTCTGCCCGGAATGCGCGAGAGGGGATGGGGAAGGATCCTGCTCTTCGGAGGCACCCGCACGGACGTTCCCCGGGGATTCCGGACGAATGCCGCCTACGCGGCCGCCAAGACGGGTCTGGGAACCCTGGCCAAGTCCATCGCCGCGGAGTACGCCCGGGACGGGATCGCCGCCCTGGTCCTCTGCCCGGGTTTCGTCCGCACGGAGTACCTGAACCCGGACGCCTCCGCCGGCCTTGCCGCCCGGACCCCGCGGGGACGCCTGACCGACCCGCGCGCCCTCGGGGACCTGGCCGCGGACCTGCTCTGCCGGGAGCCCCCCCTCTGGAACGGAGCGATCCTGAACGCGGACGAGGGGCTCTTCGCGTGGTAGACTCAAGATGCCGTCCCGCGGGCAGGGGATTCCGCAATATTTCCGTCACGGGCCACTGGATTTTTTGATCGACAATGCCGAAAATCAAGAGGTCCCGGAATCGCCCGGGCCTCGAATTTGACAGGAGATTGACTAGTTACTATGATGGACCTACAATACCCTCAGAAGGCGTATCCGTCATCTTTGGATCCGAGAGGAGCACCATGAATAATAACGATATCGTTCCAGGATTCGACGACGAAAAGGACGATAGTCTGAAGATACGCCTGCAGAAGGTTGATCCTGTCGAGAACTGCCTCACCCTGTTCCTGACGGGCTACATCGATACCTACAATTCCAATTTCTTCCAGAAGAGGGTCAGCAAGGCCATCGACTCCGGCTTCGTGCGCCTCATCTTCAACTGCGGCGGCCTCAACTACGTATCCTCGACGGGTATCGGCTCCTTTACAGCCTTCCTCAAGTCGGTCAAGCCCCGGGGCGGCGACATCGTGCTCCTGGAGATCCAGCCCAAGGTCTACGAGGTGTTCCAGCTACTGGGCTTCTCCCAGTTCTTCAACATCAAGGACAACCTCGAGGAGGCCATGGGCTTCTTCCGTCAGGGGGATCAGGGCGCGTCCCAGAGCGTGTTCCCCAAGATCTTCTCCTGTCCCATCTGCAACAAGAGACTGAAGGCCGCCAAGCCCGGCCGGTTCCGCTGTTCCGAGTGCAAGACCATCCTGGCTATTGACAACGCGGGGCAGGTTTTCCTAGGCTAGTCCCGGATCGAGGCCTGCCGGATTCGCCGAGCCCACGAAGGAGGAACCGATGGCCGGACTCAGCCGAGTGGAAAGCTTCCTGATCAGTCTCGAGATCCAGTACGAGGAACTCTCCTCCAACGCGTGGCTCGTGAACGATCAGGCCCGGGGCCTTTCCCAGGTCGTCATCACCCAGGCCGATCCCGTGGTGGCCATCCGGACCAAGGTCATGGAAGCCCCCAAGGAGCGCCGGCTCGAGCTCTTCGAAATCCTCCTGCGCCTGAACTCCACCGACCTCATCCACGGCGCCTATGCCCTGGACGGCGACGAGATCGTCCTCGTGGACAACCTGGTGCTCGAGACCATGGATCGATCCGAGCTGGAAGCCTCCCTCGACGCGGTCGGCTTCGCACTAGCCCAGCACTACACCGTCCTCGGTAAATTCCGGGCCTGACGGAACAGAACAAGGAGGCCCCGATGGGTATCTTCAGCCGATTCAAGACCGTCGTCTCGTCCAATATAAACGACATGATCGCCAAGGCCGAGAACCCGGAAAAGATGCTGAACCAGCTGCTCCTGGACATGAACCAGCAGATGGTGGAATCCAAGAAGTCCGTGGCCATGGCCATCGCGGACGAGAAGAAGATCGAGCGGGAGCTTGCGGAGCAGAAGCGGCAGGCCGACGAATGGGAAAAGAAGGCCATGCTCGCGGTCCGGGCCGGGCGCGACGACCTCGCCAAGGAGGCCCTCGTGCGCAAGCAGGAGTACGAGGGCTATTTCCTCCAGCTCAAACCCCAGTGGGAGGCCCAGAAGGCCTCGGTCGACAAGCTCAAGGAAAGCCTCCGCCAGCTCCAGAACAAGATCGACGAGGCGTCCCGGAAGAAGAACATCCTGATAGCCCGGGCCAAGCGCGCGGAGGCCCAGGAGAAGATACAGAAGACCCTTTCGACCATGTCCGGAAACACCAGCGCCTTCGACACCTTCGACCGCATGTCCAAGAAGGTGGACGAACTGGAGGCCCGGGCGGAGGCGGCCAAGGAGCTCGAGGACCTGTCCAAGGACAGCTCCCTGGAAAAGCAGTTCGCCCAGCTGGAATCCTCCGGCGCCAGCGCCGACATCCTCCTGGAGGAACTCAAGGCCAAGATGCTCACCGAGGATGCGGGCACCAAGAACTGAGCCGCCGTGCGGGTCCTGGTGATCGACCCCGCGCTGAAGCACCTGCAAAAGGAGAGGAACCCCGAGGGCCCCCTCTCCTTTTTCATTGCCCGGGACCTGACGGCGGAGTACGAGCACGACCTGGTCGTGCTGCCCGCCGGCCTCCTCCTGGAGCGGCCGGGTTCCCTCCGCCCGGGCGTCCCCCGGATAGCCTACGGGCCTGTGGAATTGATGGCCGACGCCTTCGCCGAGGGCTGCGACGATTACCTGCGCGAGCCCTGGCGGCCGGAGGAACTCGAAGCCCGGGTCCTGCGGTTCTGGAGGATCCGGTTCCGGCTGGGCGATCATGCCTACTCGTATTCGGGGGGACGCCTCGAAGGGAACGTCGGTTCCATCCTCCTGTCGGAGGGCGAGCGGAGGGCGCTGGAACTGCTCCTGTACAGGCTCGGCCGGGCCGTCCCCCGCGCCGCCTTCGCCCGGGTTTGCGGTTCCCGGGAGGGGCGGAATTCCCGCATGCCGGATATGACCCTGTCCCGGGTCCGGTCCCGTCTTGTGCAGGTCTCGGGAGATCCCCGAGCGGGATCATTCCTTGGAGCCGTCAGGAACTACGGGTATCGGCTGGACGGGAAACCCTGTGCATAACTTGTTGAGAAATAATTCCTTATCCTACGTTCCCCCGATCCTCCGTATGAAAATGTAGACGACAGGATCCCTGTAATTTTTACTTATTCACAAGTATTTATAATTCCTTTTCATAGAATTACTTATTAAAAGTAATCGTGCTAATCTCCAAAATCCTGCGGTACAGGCGTCGGGCAGATCGGCCGGACACAGCTCCCGCCGTCCACCGGGCGGAGCGCAAGCTTGTGGATAACTTGTGCATTCCGCTTCCGGACAAGGACTTCGGGACTCCCGGCCTCCGTACGCCGGAACCCTGTCCCGCGGAACTTGCCAACGGGATAGGGGCGTGTTAGAGTTAGCCCCGATGAAACGAGGGCTTTCCGTCGCGGGCCGATTCCTACTATGGTTCCTCTGCGTTGAACTCGTGGAAACCCTCATCCTCGCGGCAGGACCCCTGACGGACAGCGCCTCGGGATCCGTTCCGTTCCAGCTGGTTTTCTGGGCCGGATACGCGCTGGAGTCCCTGCCCGCCTCGGCCGCGATCGCCCTTCTGGGCGCGGGGTTCCTGGCGACCCGGACCCTCCGGCACCGCCTGAGCGGATACCTGATCCTCGGAACCCTGACCGTTTCCCTGCTGGCCGGCGGCACCTGGCTCTCCCGGGGGTTCGAGCCCCCCCCGGAGCCCTTCCCGGACCGAGCCCCCGCTTCCGCCCCCGGTTACGTCCCCGCGCCCCATTTCGTTCGAAGCGTCTCGGGTGACAAGGCCTCCGGCATCGTGTACGCCCGTCCGGCAGGATCGGAACCCCGCCTCGCCTGGGCGGCTTCGGGCACCTACGCCCGGGACAAGGGCGTCCTGCTGGTCGACCGGACTTCCCTTCCCCTGCCGGATGCCCGGCCCCGCGGGTCCTCCGCACCCCTGCCCGGATTCCGGGAGCTCCGCACCTGGTACCTGGAACTGGGCCGGGGCGACCGACTCCAGGCGCTTGCGGCTTCCGTCGGGACCGCTCTCCTGATCGTGGGCCTGTGGCCCCTTTCCCGGCTGTTCCGATGGCCCCTGGTCGGGACCTTCGCGGTCCTGGCGGCCTTCGTCCTCCTGGGATCCCTTCACGGGGCGCTGAGATCGCCCGCGGCGGGAGACCTGGCCGCCCTGATAGGTCTCCGGGTGCCCGGACCCCTGCTGGTCGGCATCCTCGCGGGGTCCATAGGCCTTTCCCTGGTCTTCCTGGACTTCGCGCTCTGCCCGCCCTTCTCGAGCCTCCGGAGGAACCGTGGCCGTCCGCGATAGCGAATCCCGCTCGGCCGTGGCGGCCGCCGTCCTCCTGGGTTTCGCCGCGGCCTTCGCGGCGGCCTTGATCGAGTATCGGTCCTCGGAGATCATCGGGCGGTTCGCGGTTTCCTGGGAACTGTCCCGCGCCGCCTCCCTTCTGGCCGGATGGATGCCGTCCCTGCTCTTCGCGGCCTGCGCCGCGTCCATGAGCCTCCATCGGGAACAGGGGCTGCGGTTCGCCGAACTCCTCCGTCCGGTCCTGGTCCCCGCCCTTGTGCTGGCCCTGCTCTTCTCCGCCCTGGAACTGACGGTCCTGCCGGGGATCCGGCGGGCCCAGACCTCCTACGAATCCCTGTCGAGCCTCTTCCGGGACGCGCTCACGGAGGCCGAGGCGGCCCTCAAGGCCGGGGACATACCCCGGGCCCAGGAACGGATCGCCCTGGGCGGTGCGATCGACTCCACCGAGGGCGCATACAAGCTGTTGAACGAGCGGGTTCAGCAAGCCTTCCTGAAAGCGAAGCAGACCTCCGATCCGGGAGCCGCCCGCAAGCCTTCCCCCCCTCCCCCGCCGGACACCGGGGCGTCCGCGTACGAGTTCTACCGCCGTGCCCAGGGGTATTTCAAGCAGGGGGATTTCTACAGCGCCCACTGGTACGCGGGCAAGTCCCTGATCCTGGATCCCTCCCGGAGGGACGCCCGCCAACTCCAGGCCGAGGCCTGGGAGCGCATCACCGCGAGCGCGGAAAATCCCGCGGACAAGGCCCGGGCCGCCTTCCACGAGCGCAAGGCCGCCGCGTACGCCCTGCTCCAGTCCGGGGACTACCTGGAGGCCTACCGGGCCTTCACGGACCTGAACCGGGAAGATCCCAAGGACTCCGACGTAGTCCGGTACCGTAAGGAAAGCCTGGACCGCCTGGCGGAAACCGCCTTCTTCGCGGAGGACTACCGGAGGGCCTTCGCCGGCGGGAGCCGGACCGGATTCGCGGTGCGGTTGGTCGAGGGCGGGATCGACCATGTCCTCTTCGCTTCCCGGGTTGCCGTCGCAGGCCCCTTCCTGTATTTCGAGGAATTCGAGTACATGACCGCGGGCTCCGAAGGCCCGATCCTGCATGTCCGGGCTCCCTACGCCCGCCTCCGGGGCCTCTCGCCCGGGGTGCCGGCCCGGCCCGGAACGGAGACCGCGCCGCCGGCCAGCGCGGTCTCCCTCCGGATGGTGGAGCGCGGTTCTCCCCGCGAAGCCTCCCAGCCCCGCTACCTTAAAGGCCGGCCTGCGCCTCCGGGGCAGACCCTGCTGGTCCTGCCCATGGACTTCGAAGCCCTCTCGATCCTCCTGGACCTCCAGGACGAGGCCGGGCGGATTCCCTTTTTCCGGCTGGTGGCGGGCGCGCGCCTGGCCCCGCGCTACGGCTTCGATCCGTCCCCCTACCGGATGGAGACCGCCCTGCGGATCTCCATTCCCGTGATGCTGATGACCCTGGTGCTCCTGGGCACGGCCCTGGGCGCCCGGTTCCGGAGGGAAGAGGAACCCGGACGCCTCCGGATGATGCTCACCCTGCCCCTGCTGGCCTTCCTGGCCTCTATCCCCCTGTCCGCTGCGGGCCGGGCGGGCCACTACCTGCTCACCCGGCTCTTCGAGACCCTGCCCCCCGCCGGCGCCGTGGCCGTGTGGACCGGATTCCTGTGCTCCCTGCTGGCGCTCTCCCTTCTGGCGGTGGGGAGGCTCGGCGTGCATGCGTCCGACTGAAGCCGTTCGAAAGGGAGCCCCCGCCCTCCTGGGAGCCGTGGCGGGAGGCGCCCTGGCGGGGATCTACGGAGTCCCCGCGGGAGCCCTGTTAGGCGCGATGGGAGCGGAAATCTATCACAGCCAGCGTCTCCGGACCGAACTGGCGGCCCACCTGGGGGATCCCGCCTCGGTCCCTCCGCCCCGGGGGGAACCCGAACCGGGGGCCGCCCTGCTGGCGGGCCTGGCTGCCGCGGAGGCCCGGAGGCTGGGGGTGCCCCCCGAGGCCGCCGGGCAGGTCCTGCGCGAATCCCCGGAAACCGCGCCCGGGACCGCCGCCTGGACGTCGCGGGCCGCCGCTTCCGTCCGTCCCCCGGAAGACTTGGATCCCTTCATCGCAACCCTTTCGGCGGCCTTCGACGGAAGGTCGGAGCCTTCCCTCCGCATCCTCGCGGCGGACGCCTTCTTCGCCCTGCGCGCCCTGGCTCGGGACGACCTGGCCTCGGAGGAAGACCTGGATACCCAGGCTCGCCTGGCCGCGCTGGGGGTCCCGGAAGAGGAAGTCCGCCGGACCCGGGCTCGGCACTTCCCGGAATACCGGGACCCCTGGGATGTCCTGGGCGTTCCGCCGGGATCGGCGAAGGACGTGGTTCGAAAGGCCTGGAGGCGGCTGTCCCGCCTGTACCACCCCGACGGCCCGTCCGGGAACGAAGAGAAGTTCCGGGAGGCCCGGGAAGCCTATGAGAGTCTCTCCGGGGGCTGGCAGTCCCGGGCCTGCCGGCCCCGGCGTAGCAGTCCTCGATCCGCTCGATCCGGGCGCCCAGGGAGCGCAGGCGCTCGGTGATCCGCTCGTAGCCGCGCTCGATCTGGTAGACGTTCCGGATCACGCTGGTCCCCTCGGCGCAGAGGGCGGCGATTACCATGGCCATGCCCGCGCGGACGTCCGGGGATACGAGCTCGGAGCCCGAGAGCCGGGAGGGTCCGGAGACCACGGCGCGGTGGGGGTCGCAGAGGATGATCCGGGCTCCCATGCCGATGAGCTTGTCCACGAAAAACATCCGGGACTCGAACATCTTCTCGTGGATCAGGCTGGTTCCCTCCACCTGGGTGGCCACGACGGTCATGATGCTGGTCAGGTCCGGGGGAAAGCCCGGCCAGGGGGCGTCGTCGATCTTGGGGATCTGGCCGCCCAGGTCCGGGACCACCTTGAGGGCCTGACCCGAGGGCACCCGCAGCAGGTCCCCCTCCACGGTCCAGCGTATCCCGAGCTTGGCGAATCCCAGCTTGATCATCCGGAGTTCGTCGGGACGCACCCCCTCGATGTCCAGTTCTCCGTGGGTGACCGCGGCCAGACCGATGAAGGAACCGATCTCCATGAAATCGGGGCCAAGGGCGAAGTCCGTCCCCCCGAGCCTCGGGACCCCCTCGATCTCGAGGATGTTGGAGCCGATGCCGGAAATGGAGGCTCCCATGCCGACGAGCATGCGGCAGAGGTCCTGGACGTGGGGCTCGCTGGCCGTGTTCCGGAGCACCGTACGGCCCTCCGCCCGGACCGCGGCCATGACGGCGTTCTCCGTGGCGGTAACGGAGGCCTCGTCCAGGAACACGTCCGCCCCGACCAGCTTGTTGGCGGTGAACACGAACCTGCCGTCCACCTCGATCCGGGCGCCCAGCTCCTCGAGGGCCAGGAGATGCGTATCCAGTCTGCGGCGTCCGATGACGTCTCCACCCGGGGGCGGAAGGGCACAGCGGCCCGTACGGGCCAGGAGGGGGCCCGCGAAGAGGATGGAAGCCCGGATCTTCCGGGACTGTTCCTCGGGAATCTCGTTCCCCAGCTGTCCGGTAGCGTCGATCCTCCATGCGCCGGGCCCCAGCTTCTCCACCTTCGCCCCCAGGCAGGAGGCCGTCTCCAGCATGACCTGGGCGTCTTCGATCTCCGGGACGTTGCGGAGGGTCACGGGCTCCTCCGCCAGCAGGGCGGCGGCTATGCAGGGAAGGGCGGCGTTCTTGTTTCCGCTGGCCCGGACCCGGCCCTTGATGGGGAATCCCCCCTCGATGCGGTACTTGTACATGGGTCTACTCTAGCGGGACCAGGGTGGATTAGGCAACAGGATCCGCGCCCCTGTCCACTGTCCACCGTCCACCGTCCACCGATTGATCCCTCCCCTCCCATCCGCTATAGTTGGACCCGAAGTCCCCCGATACGATCGACACCGATGCCGAAAAAACAGGAAAGGCACTGCGATGGCATTCAAGCTGGACGGAGCCAAATTCCCCACCCTCGAGGAACTCGTCGAAGCCCTGTATCCGCTGTATGCGGACAAGATGTCCGAAGAAGAGTTCCGCAAGTACGCCGAAGAGCATGCCGAACGGACCTGATCGAATGATGGCGCCGGATTCCCGCACCAAGGTCCGCCACGAGATCCGCACCCTCTTGAACCATATCGTGGGCTATGCGGACATACTCCTGGAGGACGCCTGCGCGCGGAAGGATCCCGAACGGCGGACGGTCTTCGAGGAACTCCGGGAAAAAGCTCTGGCCCTCCGGGAGCCGCTGCTTCAGTTCTTCGCGAACCCCGGGGAGGATCCCGCCGGGATGGAGGACCGGGAGCCCCAGAAGCGCCGGATCTACGGGCTCCTCTACGACGCAATCATCCAGATACAGGCGGCCAAGCGGACCTGCCAGTCCGAGGACGGCACTCCCTACCTTCCGGACCTCCAGAAGATCCTGGAGGCGGCCAACGGCACGGCGGAACTCTTCGAAGGCGCCCTGGCCCACGCCTTCGACTCGGAAGGACTGTCCGACGAAACCCTGGCGGGTATCGAGGAATCCGCGGGGCTTTCCCGCCTGACGGGAAGCATCCTGGTGGTGGACGACGACCCGTTCAACCGAGAGATCCTGACCCGGCACCTGGAGCGTCAGGGCCACGCGGTGTTCCAGGCTTCGGACGGCGCCGCGGCCCTGGAGGCCCTGGAGCAGGGATCCTACGACCTGGTCCTGCTGGACATCATGATGCCGGGGATGAACGGCTACCAGTTCCTGGAGCGGGTCAAGGCGATCCCGAATTTCCGGGAGATCCACGTCATCGTGATCTCCGCCCTGGAGGAATCCGGGAGCGTAGCCCGCTGCCTCCGGCTGGGAGCGGAAGACTACCTCCCCCGGGAGTTCGATCCGGTCGTCCTGC
Source organism: Spirochaetota bacterium (assembly GCA_041306765.1). GTDB lineage: Bacteria > Spirochaetota > Spirochaetia > Treponematales > UBA12059 > JAAYUR01. Next base: position 22,378 of record JBFZER010000018.1, read on the forward strand.
GCGCCCGGATAGAGTC
>JBFZER010000019.1:0-3801 GCA_041306765.1 Spirochaetota bacterium
GTCGGGTCTTCCATGCAATGATTCCGAGGGCGGCACAGGCTTCGCCGTAATCCGCATCCGAGGAAAGGAGAGGTTTAGGAACCACCATGGACCTAGACTATTTACTTCAGCTATTCATATCGGGCATGACCCGGGGCAGCATCTACGCCTTGATAGCCCTCGGCTATACGATGGTGTACGGCATCGTGCAGCTCATAAACTTCGCCCACGGGGAAATCTACATGATCGGGGCTTTCACGGCCCTCATCGTAGCCACCGTCCTCAACATGACCGGCATGCCGGGCATCGCCGTGTTCGGGATCGCGATGGTTGTGGCCGTGGTCTATTCCGCGGCCTACGGCTACACGATGGAGAAGGTAGCCTACAAACCCCTGCGGAACGCCCCGAGGCTCTCGGCCCTGATCAGCGCCATCGGCATGTCGTACTTCCTGCAGAATTATGTCCTCCTGGCCCAGACCTCCGACTTCGTCTCTTTCCCCGCGCTGATCCCGAAATTCCGGTTCCTCGCCGGAGTCACGAACCTGGTCAGCTCCACCCAGGTGATAATCTTCGCCGTGACCGCAGTGGTCATGGTGCTCCTGACCCTGCTGATCAAGTTCACCAAGATCGGCAAGGCCATGCGCGCCACGGCCCAGGACAAGACCATGGCGCTCCTGGTGGGCATCAACATCAACCAGGTCATCGCCGTGACCTTCCTGATCGGATCCGCCATGGCGGCCATAGGCGGCGTGCTCATCAGCTCCCACGTCGGACAGATAAACTTCTACATAGGCTTCATCGCCGGGATCAAGGCCTTCGTGGCCGCCGTCCTGGGAGGCATCGGATCCATACCCGGTGCCGTGCTCGGCAGCTTCGTCCTGGGCCTGACCGAAAGTTTCGGCACCGGGTACATATCCTCGGACTATGAGGACGTCTTCGCCTTCATCATCCTGGTGCTGATACTGATTTTCCGCCCCTCCGGGCTTCTGGGTCGTTCCCAGAAAGAAAAGATCTGAGGCGGCCGCGTATGAACAAGCTTTTACTGGAGCTCAAGAAATCCTTCCTGACCTCCCTCTGGTTCGTTTTCCTCACCTTTCCCATCCTGGTGATCAAGGTGAATACCGTCGATAACTTCATACTCTGGAGATGGGGCAATCTCGCCGCCGTGCTCGTCTTTTCCATGGTCCTGTCCTACGTCTGGCGCCTGCTCCTCGAACGGAAGGACCGGGGACAAAAGCTCTTCGATCTTTCCGGCATCCTGCCGCTTCGGCTACGGTCTCTGGAGTTCAAGACGCTCCTGGCCCAGAAAAAGTATTCCCGGCCGGCCTTGGGCGTCCTCCTCGCCCTGGCCGTGATCTTCCCCTTCGTGGCGGGGATGTACCAGACGAACATCGTAACCACGGCCCTGATGTACGTGATCCTGGGCCTCGGTCTGAACATCGTAATCGGCCTGGGCGGTCTCCTTCAGCTGGGCTACGCCGCCTTCTACGCCGTCGGAGCCTACACCTACGGTATACTCAACACCCGGTTCGGCCTCAGTTTCTGGATAGCCCTGCCCCTGGGCGCCGTGCTGGCCACCCTCTTCGGGATCCTCCTCGGATTCCCCGTCCTGCGGCTGAAAGGCGACTACCTGGCCATCGTGACCCTGGGGTTCGCCGAAATCTGCCGGATCGTCCTGGAGAACTGGAACGACTTTTCCTCCGGTCCCTCGGGCATCTCCCAGATAGACCGGCCCCCCTTCTTCGGGATCAAGCTCTCCGTCCCCCAGTCCGCCGTGTACCTGTACCTTATTACCCTGGCCTTGGTTGTCGTGACGGTCTTCGTCGTCCGCCGCCTGGAAAACTCCCGGCTGGGCCGCGCCTGGGAAGCCATGCGCGAGGACGCGGTGGCCTCCGAGGCGATGGGCGTGAACCTCACCGTGGCCAAGCTCTCGGCATTCGCCCTGGGCGCCTTCTGGGCGGGTCTGGTGGGAGTTCTCTTCGCGGCAAAGACTACCTTCATCAACCCGGCCAGCTTCACCCTCATGGAATCCGTGCTCATCCTGTGCATCATCGTGCTGGGCGGAATGGGCTCCACCGCGGGGGTGATCGCGGGAGCCCTCATCATCGTCCTCCTGCCGGAGTACCTGCGGGCCTTTTCCCAGTACCGCATGCTCCTATACGGATCGATCCTCGTCCTGATGATGGTATTCCGTCCGGGCGGAATCATCCGGAAGATCCGCAAGAGCTACGTGTTCAAAGCAGAGGGAACTGTCGAGGGAGCCGGCCATGAGTGATACGATCCTGGACGCCAAGAACGTCACCATGAACTTCGGGGGCCTGCGGGCCCTCAATGACGTGTCCATGACCATCCGCAAAGGGGAGATCGTCGCACTTATCGGGCCCAACGGAGCGGGCAAGACCACCTTCTTCAACTGCGTGACCGGAGTGTATCCACCCTCCGAGGGAACCATCGCGATCACGCCGCCCGGGAGACCCACAGAGGTGATCAACGATTTGGCGCCCCACGTGGTCACCGAAAAGGGGCTGGCCCGGACATTCCAGAACATCCGCCTTTTCCAGAACATGACGGTACTCGAGAACGTCATGATCGGAAGACATCCCCGCCTCAAGGCCGGCATCCTGGGCGCCATTCTCCGGGACGGAGCGACCCGGGAAGAAGAGGAAAAGGTCATCCACGACTCCTACGAGATCCTCAAGAAGATAGAACTGGACAAATACGTCAACGAACTGGCCAAGAACCTGCCCTACGGAGCCCAGCGCCTTCTGGAGATCGCCCGGGCCCTGGCCACGGAACCCTTCCTCCTCCTGCTGGACGAGCCCGCGGCGGGCATGAACCCGAAGGAGACGGGGCATCTGGACGACCTGATCGTACGGATCCGGGACACCGAGGATGTCACCATCTTCCTGATCGAGCACGACATGAGCCTGGTGATGCGGGTATCCGAGCGCATCTACGTGGTCGACTACGGCGAACTGATCGCCGAGGGGCCGCCGGCGGAGATCAAGCGCAATCCCGTCGTGATCAAGGCCTATCTGGGGGAAGAGGTCAATGCTTAAACTAGAATCCGTCTCCACCTACTACGGAAACATACAGGCTTTGAAGGGCGTCTCCCTGGAAATCCTGGAAGGCGAGATCGTCACCCTGATCGGCGCGAACGGCGCGGGCAAGTCGACCACCCTCATGACCATCTGCGGCGTCGTTCCCCCACGGGAAGGAAAGGTCCTCTTCGAGGGCAAGGACATCACGGGCTTTTCCAGCGACCGCATCGTGGAGTTGGGGATCGTCCAGGTGCCGGAAGGCCGGAGGATCTTTCCGGGTCTCACGGTCAAGGAGAACCTCGACCTGGGCGCCTACCTGCGGAAGGACAAGCAGGGGGTCGCCAAGGATTTCGAATACGTTTTCGAACTCTTTCCCCGACTGGCGGAGCGCAGGAACCAGGCCGGCGGAACCTTGTCCGGGGGCGAACAACAGATGCTCGCCATCTCCCGGGCGCTCATGGCGCGGCCCCGTCTGCTGCTCCTGGACGAGCCCTCCCTGGGTCTGGCCCCCATCCTGGTGCAACAGATATTCAAGATCATCGAGCAGGTGAACCGGGACAACAAGACCACCATCTTCCTGGTGGAACAGAACGCCAACCTGGCCCTCAAGACCGCCCACAAGGGCTATGTCATGGAGACGGGGCGCATCACCTTGGCGGACACGGCGGCCAATCTGCTGGCAAATGCCGAGGTGAAGAGGGCCTACCTGGGCGGACACTGAGCATTCAGGGGACAGCCTGTATCTCCTTGAGGAACTGATCCTTCTTGCGCCTCTCGCTGT
>JBFZER010000020.1:0-3971 GCA_041306765.1 Spirochaetota bacterium
CCCGGGCCTGGTCGAGCGGCTCCGTCGCTTCCTCTCGGTGACGGAGCGGCCACTCGCGGTGCGCTCCTCGGGCCTCTTCGAGGACATGCTCATGGTGCCCTTCTCGGGCATCTACGACACCTATCTCATCCCGAACTCCCACCCGGACCTTGAGGAACGCCTCCGCCAGCTCCAGGACGCAATCCGCCTGATCTACGCCTGCCTCTTCTCCCCCAAGGCGCGGTCCTACTTCGATGCCGCCCGGTACAAGATCGACGAGGAGCGCATGGCCATCGTGATCCAGGAGGTGGTCGGCACCCGACGGGGCCGCTGGTTCTATCCCCCCATTTCGGGGACGGCCCAGTCCCACAACTACTACCCCGTGGCCTACCTCAAGCCCGATGACGGACTGTGCAACGCCGCCCTGGGACTGGGGCGCTGGGTCGTGGAGGGAGGAGACACCTTCCGCTTCGCCCCGGGATACCCCAAGCTGGAGATCGTGGCCCAGGAGCACCGTCTGAACAACTCCCAACGTCGGTTCATCGCCGTGGACCTGGACCGTTCGTCCCCGGACCTCCTGGCGGGGGAGGACGCGGGCCTTGCGGAGCTGGATATCGAGGCGGCGGAGGGAACCCCGGACTTCCCGCTGGTCGCCTCGACCTTCGACCTGGCCGACCGGCGGCTGGTACCGGGAGTCTCGGCCCGGGGACCCCGCATCCTGGACTTCGCCAACATTCTCCAGCACGAGGCCCTTCCATTCGCTCCCGCGGTGGAGGCGGTGCTGGAGGTGGGATCCAACAGCATGGGCATTCCCATCGAGATCGAGTATGCCGTGAACCTGGAGGAGGCCTCGGGGGTGCCGGCCCTCTACCTCCTCCAGATCAAGCCCCTCATCCAGAACGCGAACAAGGTGGCCGTGGACCTGGGTTCCGTGGACCGGCAGGATTGCATCCTCGCGACGGACCGGGCCATGGGCAACGGTCGGGACACGACGATACGGGACATCGTCTACGTGGAGCCCGGCACCTTCGATCCGGAAAAGACCCAGGAGATCGCCCTGGAAATCGCGGGGTTGAACGACCTTCTCAAGGCGGAGAAGCGGAAATACGTGCTGATCGGCCCCGGCCGCTGGGGTACCCGGGACCGTAGGCTGGGCATCCCCGTGAGTTTCATGCAGATCTCGGGGGCCCGGGTCATCGTGGAGGCGGACCTGGAGGGATTCCGTGTGGACGGCTCCCTGGGCAGCCACTTCTTCCACAACGTGACGTCCATGAACATCGGGTACTTCACCGTGCCCTGGAACTCCCCGGAAGCCTTCGTGAACTGGGAGTACCTGAAGGCCCGGGCTCCCGAGCGGCGGACGGCGCACTGCGTCCACCTCCGCTTCGACGAACCCGTCGAGATCCTGATGGACGGGCGCAGGTCCAGCGCGGCGGTCAAAAACGTGGTCACCGCATTGACCGGCCGCCCGGATATCGACAATATAGCCTGCGAATAAAGGAACCCTGACCGGGAAGCTTCCCGAGCCTCCCGGGACGATCGGAGCACATATGGATACCAAGTCCCTGGTGCGCACCCTGCACCCCCTCGAGATCAAGGTCCTGGGAGCCTACGCCCCGGGCGAGGAACTCTCCGCGGACCGCCTCGCCGCGGACCTCGGGTACAAGGAGGGGCAGGCGAACCAGGCTTTCAGCTGGCTGTCGGCCAAGGGTCTGGCCGAGGAGTCCGGACGGAAGGCCCGCACGGTGTACGAGCTGACCCCTCAGGGGATCGAGTGGATTTCCGTGGGCACCCCCGAGGAGCGGATACTCCGACACCTCTCGGACAAGGGTCCATCGCGCCTGCCGGAGATCTGCGCCGCCCTCGGACTCGAACAGAAGGACGTAGGCTCCGCCTTCGGGCTCCTGTCCAAGGAAGGCGCCCTTTCCATGGACTCCGAGAAGCGGGCCGCCGCAGACCCGAAGTGGCTGGAGGCCGCCCGCGCCGGAGGGAAGAAACCCCGGATCGCACGGGTGCGGGACATCCTGGAGAGGGCGAAGGCCGCGGAGGGCGGAATCCTGGAGGATTCTTCCCTCTCTCCGGAAGAGCGCGCGGCGATCGCGGGCATCGCACGGAAGCGGGGCGCCGGGGACGCGGCCTTCCGCGTCTCGGACCGGGAGTCCGTGACATACCGGCTCACGGAGCCGGCCACGGCGGTACGTCGGGAGCTGAAGGACGCCGGGATCACCGGCGACGAGGCGGGGGCCCTGACCCCGGAGATGCTGGAGACCGGAGCCTGGAAGAACGTGCGGTTCCGGGCCTACAATGTGCGCGGACCCGCGGCCCGGGTCATCCCCGGACGCCGCAACCCCTACGTCGAGTTCCTGGAGGGGGTCAAGGACAAGCTCGTCTCCCTGGGGTTCCAGGAGTTCGACGGATCCCTGGTGGAGACGGAGTTCTGGAACTCCGACGCCTTGTTCATGCCCCAATTCCACTCCGCCCGGGACATCCACGACGTCTACCACCTGGCCGAACCGACGCACGCCCGGGAGATCGAGGAACCCTACCTGTCCGCCGTGGCCGCCGCCCACGAGAACGGGGGCCAGACCGGAAGCCGCGGCTGGGGTTACGGCTTCGACCGGGATTTCACCCGGCGCCTCATCCTGCGCAGCCAGGGCACCGTGCTCTCCGCCCGAACCCTGCCCGGGGCCGAGGTTCCCGGCCGGTACTTCGGCATGGCCCGGTGTTTCCGGTACGACAAGGTGGACGCCACGCACCTGTCCGACTTCTACCAGACCGAGGGCATCGTCCTGGGCGAGGACGTGAACCTGCGGACCCTCCTCGGGTTCCTGGAGATGTTCGCCGTGGAGGTGGCGGGTGCCAAGGAGGTAAAGTACGTCCCGGGCTACTTCCCCTTCACGGAGCCCTCCGTGGAGGTGCATATCAAGCACCCCGTCCTGGGTTGGTTCGAGCTGGGCGGCTCCGGGATCTTCCGTCCCGAGGTGACCGAGCCCCTGGGAGTGCACGTGCCGGTCCTGGCCTGGGGCATCGGAATCGACCGCATGGCCCTGATGGCCCTGGGGCTGAACGACCTGCGGGAGCTGTTCAGTCCGGACATCGAGAACGTGCGGCTGCGCCGCGCCAAGATCTAGCGGAAGGATGAGGTTAGAGACATGCCCAAGATAGACGTCAACGAAAAGCTCTTCTTCGACCTGGCGGGCCGGAGGTACTCCGCCGACGGACTCGAGCTGGCCCTCCAGGGGGCCAAGGCCGAGCTGGACGGCTGGGAAACGGGGCCCGGCGTGCCGCCGGAGGAGAGGACCCTCAAGATCGAGCTGAACGACACGAATCGGCCCGACCTGTGGTCCACGGCCGGGATCGCTCGACAGCTCCGGGGCCTTGCGGGCGGCCCGATCCCGTCCTATCCCTTTTTCTCCCGGGAGGGTGAGCCGCGTCCGGCCTCCCGCCGGGTGGTCGTGGATCCCTCGGTCCTGGGGGTGCGCCCCTTCATGGCCGCCTTCGTCATATCCGGGAAACCCATCTCGGACTCCATGCTCCGGGACGCCATCCAGACCCAGGAAAAACTCTGCTGGAACTTCGGCCGCAAGCGAGCCAGCGTCTCCATGGGCATCTACCGGACCTCCCTGATACAGTGGCCCGTGCTCTACAAGGCCGTGCCCCCCGATTCCGTGCGCTTCGTTCCCCTCCAGATGACGGAGCCCATGACCCTGACGGAGATCCTGGAGAAACACCCCAAGGGCCTGGAGTTCGGGTTCATCAACCGGGGCAAGAAGCTTCACCCGCTCCTGACGGATTCCCGGGGCGGGGTACTGTCCAACCCGCCCATCATCAACAGCGCGGACATCGGAGCCGTGCAGGTCGGGGACACGGACCTCCTGGTGGAGTTGACCGGCACCGACCTGGCCTCCGTGACCCTCTCGGCGTCCATCGTGGCCTGCGACTTCGCGGACGCGGGCTACACCATCGAGCCCGTCGCCATCGACTACCCCGAG
>JBFZER010000021.1:0-6543 GCA_041306765.1 Spirochaetota bacterium
TTCGGGGGGCGCCGCTCGACCCTCTTCCCCCTGGTCTACCAATCCTTCAACTGGATGTACGGGGTCTACCTTGCCGCCACCCTGGGCTCCGAGACCACCGCGGCAGCCTCCAGCGCGGTCGGCCAGATCCGGCGGGACCCCTTCGCCATGCTGCCCTTCTGCGGCTACCACATGGCGGCGTACTTCAACTACTGGCTGCGCTTCGGCCGGATGATCAAGAACACGCCCCGGATCTTCGGGGTCAACTGGTTCCGGAAGGACAAGAACGGGGACTTCCTCTGGCCCGGGTTCGGGGAGAACATCCGGGTGCTCAAATGGATCGTGGAGAGGGCCAACAACCACGCCAAGGGCGTGGAGAGCCCCCTGGGGTGGATGCCCCGGTACGAGGACATCTGCTGGAAGGGCATGGAGGACTTCGGGGAGGACAAGTTCAAGGAGCTCATGTCCGTGGACCGGGACCAGTGGGTCGGGGAACTCCTGTCCCACGAGGAGCTCTTCACCAAGCTCTACGACCGCCTGCCCAAGGAGCTCATCTTCATCCGGGAACTGACCCTCTCGGCCATCTGGAGGTCCCCGGAGCACTGGGAGTTCAACCAGACGCCCCTGGAACCGACCGAGGACTAGGGAGAAGGGCATGTACGACTGCGTCTTCTGCGGCCCGGCCCGGACGGAACGGTTCCTGGAGAACGAGGGGGCCTTCGCCCTCTGGGACGCTTTGCCCGTCACCCGCCTCCACGCCCTGGTGATCCCCAGGCGGCATGCGGCAGACTACTTCGACCTGTCCCGGGAGGACCTCCTGGCCTGCGACGACCTCATCCGGAAGGTCCGCGACAGGGTCCTGGAACTGGACCCCGGGGTGGCGGGGTTCAACATCGGCGCCAACGCGGGCCGGGCCGCGGGGCAGACGGTTTTCCACTGCCACTTTCACGTGATCCCCCGCCGGGTCGGGGACACCGAGAATCCCCGGGGCGGGGTGCGGCGCGTCCTGGGGCGGTGCCGGGAGACGGGGGACTAGGCGGTGGACCTCGGCATCCCGGTCTGGGCCGCCGCCGGCTTCGCGGGTTCGGCGGCAGTCGGGATATACTTCTACATCCGTCTCCACCGCCTCCACGCCCGCCTGCGGAGGCGGGAGGCCGAACTGGTCGAGCTGAGCGATCGGCTGGGGCGGCACTCCGAGCACCTCCGCCGGGTGATCGACACCGTGCCGGCCTACATCTACGCCAAAGACGACCAGGGACACTTCATCCTGGTGAACCGGATGTTCGCCCGGGTCTTCGGGGTGAAACCCGAGGAGGCCGTGGGCAGGACGAACCAGGACTACGGGGCGACGCCGGAGGAGACCGCCCGGTTCATGGCGGAGGATCGGGAGATCCTGCGGACCGGGAATCCCCTTTTCGTTCCGGAGGAGCGGGCGCCCCGTCCGGACGGCAGTCCCGGCTGGTTCCAGACCACCAAGATACCGTACCGGCTTCCCGACCGGGACACCCCCGCGATCCTCGGAGTATCCATCGACATCACCGAGCGGCACGAGCAGGGGGAAGCCATGCGCCGCATGGCCCAGCATGACTCCCTGACAGGCCTGGCGAACCGCGCCCTCTTCACGGAGCTGTTCGGAAAAGCCCTGGCCGTCACGCGGCGAAACGGGAACAGGCTGGCCCTCCTGTTCATCGACCTGGACGGGTTCAAGCCCGTCAACGACAACTTCGGCCACGCCGCGGGGGATATCGTGCTCCGGGAAACCGCCCGCCGCATCGAGGGCACCCTCCGGGAATCCGACGGGGCCGGAAGGATCGGGGGGGACGAGTTCGTCGCCTTCGTCCTCGGGCTGAAGGGGGTGGAGGACGGGAACGCCGTCGCCCGGAAGGTGAGGGAGGCTATCCGGGCGCCCATCGACGTGGGAGACGCGGTCCTGGAAATCACCGCCAGCGTGGGCTGCGCGATCTTCCCGGAGGACGGCTCGGACCAGGAAACTCTCCTGGCGAAGGCCGACTACGCCATGTACCAGGAAAAGCAGGCTCGGAACCGCTGAGGCTTCCGGGCCTGCCCTTGACCTCTCCGAGTCCCCCATGCAATACCCTGTCATGCCCATCGTCGAACGCCGCTTCGCCCCGGTATACGGCTTTCTCGCATGCCTATTCCTGCTCTTCGGAACCTCGATGACCGTCATCGGGGCCACCCTACCGCGCATCCTCGAGGACTTCGGCTGGAGCTACGGGACGGCGGGAGCGGTGATCGCGGCCAACGCCGTCGGGTACTTCGGGTCGATGTACGCGGCGGGCAGGCTTGTCGGCCGCATCGGCCCCCGGGCCGCCGCCGTGATCGGGCTATCCCTCGTGTCCGGAGGCCTGGCCCTGTTCGCCGCCTCCCCCGGCCCCGCCCTCAACCTCGCCCTCTACGCTCTCATCGGGATAGGCCAGGGCTTCCTGGAGATACTGGTCAACTGGTCGGTGATGCGCATGGACCGGGAAGGCCGGGCGATGAGCCTCATGCACGCCGCCTTCTCGATCGGGGCCGTGGCCGGCCCCTTCGTCGTCGGCTGGCTGCTGGCCTTCGACCGGCCCTGGACCCTGGTCTACCGCGGCATGGCCCTCCTGTTCGGAGTCCTTCTCGCGGTGGGCCTCGCCCTCCCCTTCGACCGCCTGGGCCGGGAAACCGTCTCGGCCAAGGCGGGCGGCCGCCCCTCGGTCCGGGACCGCGCCTATGGGCTGGGATTCGCCGTCCTCTTCCTGTACGTAGGCGCCGAGCTGGGCATATCGAACTGGGCCGCCGAGCTATTCGATCGCTCCTTCGGAAGGCCCGAGGCGACCGGTTCCTTCATGGTCTCCCTGTTCTGGCTCGGACTCCTCGCGGGGCGCCTCGGGATTCCCCTCCTCTTGCCCCGGGCCCGGCAGGAGAAGGTCCTGATCGTCCTGTCGGCGGGCCTCACGGTGAGCACCATCCTGCTCGCGGCCGCGGCTTTCGCCGGCCCCCCGGCCGCCCTGCTGGGTGCCGTCTCCGTGGCGCTGGCGGGCCTTTCCTGCTCGTCGATCTACCCCATCGTGATGTTCCTGGAAGGCCGGGCCCATCCCGGGGCCGAGGGCGCCGCCATGGGCTTCGCGGGAGCCGGGGGAGGGCTGGGCGCCTTCCTCTTCCCCTTCCTGATGTCCCGGATCGCCGGCGCCGCGGGCGTCAAGGTCGGATTCGCCTTCTACGCCCTGGTGGCGGCCGCGGCCTCCGCGTCCGCCCTGGCCCTTGCCGCAGCCGCGCGGAGCGGACGGCCGCACCCCGGAGCCGGATCGGCGGAGGCCGCCCCATGACCCCGGCGCCGTGCCCTTGCCGGAATTCCCGGCCCGGGATATGATCGACCCATACCGACTGGAAAGGAGGCCGACATGCGAACCGCATACGGCGCACCGATCCATGCCGCGCGGCTCCGGGCCTGATTCCCGGGCCGCTTCCAGATAAGCGAAGGCCGGGCAAGAGCCCGGCCGCATTTTTGGAGGTACCCATGTCCGACAGCATGACCCGGACCCGGTCCGGCACCCTCACCCTGGAGAGAAACATCCTGCGAAACTCCTTCGTGTGGATGACCCTGGGCCTGGCCTTCACCGGCATCGTGGCCTGGGGGGTATCCAACAGCCCGAGCCTCCTCCGGGCCCTGGTCCTGAACCGCTTCCTGTTCTTCGGTCTCATCTTCGGTCAGCTGGGGGCGGTCTGGTTCCTGGCCTCCCGGGTCCTCAGGATGAGCCCCGCCGCCGCCGCGGCGACCTTCGTCGGGTATTCGGGCCTCACCGGGGTGACCCTCTCGGTGATCTTCCTGGTCTACACCTCCGGATCCATCGCGGCGGTATTCTTCATCACCGCGGGGATGTTCGCGTCCCTGGCCTTCCTGGGGTACGTGACGAAGATCGACCTGACCCGTATGGGCTCCTACCTGGCCATGGGTGTCATAGGCCTGGTGATCGCCTCGGTGGTGAACATCTTCCTGCGCTCCGACGGGCTCGGGTGGATCGTATCCCTGGCGGGGGTGCTCATCTTCTCGGGCCTGACCGCCTACGACGTCCAGAAGATCAAGGCCATCTCCGCCCGATTCGGCACCGAGGTGGACGAGGGAAACTACCTGCGCCTCTCGATCTACGGAGCCCTCCAGCTCTACCTGGACTTCATCAACCTCTTCCTGCACCTGCTCCGGCTTACGGGGAGGAGAAGGTAGGTATATCGGGGGGCGCGTTTTTCAGGGCTTGGCGAAGCTCCCGCCAGGAGGGAAGAAAGCTGTCCAGGACCGCGCGGAATCGGGCGTCGTGGGAACGCTCGATCAGGTGGGCCAGCTCGTGCACCAGCACGTATTCCAAACACTCGGCGGGCCTCTTGGCCAGTTCCAGGTTGAGCCAGATCCTGCGGGCCCGGACGTTGCAGGTCCCCCAGCGGGTCTTCATGCGTTTGATGCCCCACCCAGCGGTCCGGACGCCCAGGGCTGCCTCCCATTTCGCCAGGAGGGGCGGGATCATCTCCTTCAACCGATCCCGGTACCAGTCGTACAGGATCTTCCGCTTCCGCTCGGGTCCCGCCCCGGGAGGCACGAACAGCACCAGGGTATCCGGACCCGCCAGGCGCGCGCCGATCCCCCGCCCCCGCTCCCGCAGCTCCAGGCGGTACGGCCGGCCGAGCCAGCGGACCGTCTGGCCGCTCTCCAGGGTCGGCTCGGAGGACCGCTCCCGGGCCAGAATCCTATCCCGATGACGCCGTATCCAGGGTAGCTTTTCCGCCAGGAAGTTCCGTACGGCGGCCTCGGGCATGAGCAGGGGCGCGGAGGCCAGGACCCGGCCGTCCGGGGGGCGGATGACGAGGCGGAGGGTCCGGACGGCCCTGCGCCTTAGGGTCACCTCGATGTCTTCCAGGAGAAGCCGGGTTTCCAGGTAGGTCCTCACGGGCCCCGCCGCTCCGCGGGATTTCCCGAGGGGCGATACCGGGACAGGAAGGTCTCCACAAGCTCGCGCTTGAGGGACTCTCCGCCGCCCGGCGCCGGTCCGCCTCCGTAGACCGCCGGCCAGGTGTACGCCCCGCCGAGCAGGGCCCGGAACACCGCGGCCGCGAGCGCGGGCTCCGGCGCGTCCAGCATCCCGGCACGGGCGGCCGCTCGCATCCAGTCCGCCAGGGGATCGCCCGAAGCGGGATCCCGCGAAACCGTGGCGCGGGCGAGCTCGGGGGACCGCACGAAGGCCGCCACGAGGAGCCGGATCATCCCCATCCACCGTTCGTTCCGGACCACCTCGACCTCGGCGTCCACGAAACGCCCGAGCTGGGCCTCGATCGTGACGGCCGGGTCGTACTCGAAGCGCTTGAAACCGCGCATCTCCCGGCCGAAGCGGTCGGCTATCTCGCGGAGCAGGATCTCCTTGCTCGGGAAGTAGTTGTACACGGTCCGCTTGGACGCTCCGGCCTCCCGGGCGACCAGGTCCATGCTCGACGCCTCGAATCCTCCGCGCGAGAAAACCTTGATCGCGGCTTCCAGGATGGATTCCCGTTTTTTTTCCGAAAGCCCCCGCCCTCCCGGCGCTCCGTTCCGGCTCATGTCCATCGCTCCATTTCGACACCATACCATGTCGGCGGAAGGCGCACAATTCAGAATTGACAGTAAGTAAACTATACGGTATAGTTTACTTACTGTCAAACAGGACCCTGAAGGAGCGGAACATGAGCTACGATTCGAAGGCGGCCCGCCGCGCGGGGCTTTTCTACCTGGCGGCCGCGGTTTTCTACATTTTCGGGATGATGTACGTGGAGGGGCGGGTCGCCGGCGATCCCCAGGCGATGCTCCGGCACATCGTGGAAACGGGCGGCCTCTACCGGCTCGGCTTCCTGAGCGCCCTGCTGGGGCACGTCTGCCTGCTGTTCACGGCCGCGGCACTGTACGAACTGTTCTCCCCGGTCGATCCCGGGTGGGCCCGGCTCCTGGTGATCTTCGTCGTCGCGGGCGTATCGATCGCGTTCCTGAACCGCGCCCACCAGTTGGTCGTGCAGCGCCTGGCCGTTTCCGCGTACGAGGGTCTCCCGGGAGCCGGCGCGGAACGGCTCGCGCCGATCTTCATCGACCTCTACCGGGACGGAGAAAAGCTCGCGGGCATGTTCTGGGGACTCTGGCTCCTCCCCGCCGGGGTGCTCGCCATCAAGTCGGGGTTCGCCCCGAAGGCCCTCGGCGCCGTGCTGGTCGCCGCGTGCGCCTTCTACGTGCTCACCTTCTTCGAGTACTTCCTCCTGGACCCGCCTCCCGCGGCCCTGCTCGCCCCCCTGGCCGTCGCGCACAAGGCGGACACCGCGGCGAAAGTCGCCGCCGAGCTCGGCTTCATCGCCTGGCTCCTCGCCGCGGGGTTCCGGCGTCCGGCCGGACAAGCCCAGGCTCGCCGTATCGAGGAGACCGTATAAGTTACTTCCGTCGCGTACACAGGATCCCGCGGCGCGGGTCCGCCAAATAAAGAAGCGGTCTCCGTTTCCGGAAACCGCTTCTTGGGCAACGCGCCATCCTTTAAGCAAAAGCCTGAATACCGGACTCGCTCGTCGCTTCCG